>CAJWVX010000142.1 GCA_913048175.1 uncultured Flavobacteriales bacterium
TCCCATTTTAGGGAATGTTACTGATTCAGTATCTGGTGCAGCTCTTGATGGTGTGAAAGTTCATTTTTTATTAACTAGCGATTCAACTAATACCAATATTTTAGGGGATTATGAAACAGGCTTAGGGATATCAGGAGCTTATGATATTACTTACTCTAAAATGGGATATATTTCTAAGACAGTTTCAGGGGTAGTACTTGCTGCTGGTAATACAGTAACTGTTGATGTCGAATTAAAGCCATCAATTAATTTTGTATTTCAAATGCAGGTAATTGATGCAATTACTCTAACTCCTATACCAAATGTATATGTGCAATTTAAAAGCCCTCTTTTCAATGGAACTAATGTGTTTCAAACAAATGCAGCAGGATCTATTTCATTTCCATCCATGCCAGAAGAATATTGGGATCTTAATTTTGGTAAATGGGGGTATAATCGATTATGTTTAACACAGCAGCTATTAACTGGAGCAGGTAATGTTCATGTTTACGAATTGGAACCAGGTTATGAGGATGATTTTAAATTTGATTTTGGTTGGACAGTTTCTGCAGCTCCAGAAGGGATATGGGAAAGAGAAGAACCTATAGGTATCAATTATAATGGAAACCCTTCAGCTCCGGAATATGACTCTCAATCTGATTGTAATAATGAGGCATTTGTAACAGGGAATTATCTGTTTCCTGCAAGTAATAGTAATATTCTTTTTTTGCATGATCCAGTTTTAACATCTCCTTCTTTTGACTTGTCGTCTTATTCTAACCCTTACTTAAGTTTTGAGAAGTGGTTTTTTAATGATGGAGCTAATACTTTAGGTGACTCTTTAACAATTAAATTGGAAAATGGTACAGATACTGTAATGATAGACTATTCTGTTGATGGTGATTTAGGAGAAAGTTCTTGGTCTTTAAAGAGTTTTCAAATATCTAATTTTATTACTTCAACAAGCTCAATGCATTTAATTGTTACTGGGATGGATAATCTTCCTAATGATATTGTAGAAGCGGGTTTTGATAATTTTAAAATTACTGAAGGGACAACTGTTGGATTGCCTCAGAGCAAAGAGATAGAGGAATTAACTATTTATCCAAATCCATTTAATTCGGAGCTTACTATTTCTTTTAATGATAAAGAAATGCAACATGTAAGAGTTGATATGTTAGATTTAACTGGAAGAATAATTGATCAAAAAGAATTTAAGAATACATCTATAGTAGGTTTTAAAAACGATTATAAAAGAGGTATTTACTTTATGAATGTTTACGGAAATGGTAAGCTTATTAAAACAGAAAAGGTGATTAAGCTTTAAAGTTCTTCTTTTAAATCAATTAAGAATCCTTTAATTTTCTGTAATGATTTTACAATCTCTACATTTTGTATGGTGTCTTCTTTATTGTCTTTTAGCTTTTTCTTAGCACCATCTAACGTGTAACCTCTTTCTTTTACTAGGTAAAAAATAATATGGAAATTATCTATATCTGGCTTTGTAAATAAACGGTTTCCTTTCTTGTTTTTCTTAGGTTTGATAATGTCAAATTCTTTTTCCCAAAAACGGATTAGAGATGTGTTAACATCAAACATTTTGGCAACTTCACCTATGGCGTAATACAATTTAGAATCAGACATAGAACAAATTTAACAATTTACTTCAATCATATTTAAAGGATGTAGCAAGTTGATATGAACATTGTTTTGTTAGGCCAGGTCAAACTGTATTACATTGAAATAGGTTGACCTATTCTATGTTCTAATTTTTAATAAAAAAAAACAACTATTTTAGTTGAGATTTTCTCTTTTATAAGATTTATATTTAAGATTAGGGTTAAGATGAACCTCTGTTGGTTTTCTTAGGTTTAGGCTTAAATGCGGTCTTAAATTATTGTAAATAAGCACAGCTTCTTTAACTATTTGCTGAGCTGTTTGAGTGTTTTTAATAGTCTGTTTTAACCCATATTCATATTTTAAGGTTCTATTTATACGCTCGGCAACAGCATTTTCATAAGGGTCATATTGTTCTGTCATACTCATTATGATATGATTGCTTTGAGTAAAAGAAGTGTATTGCATACAGCAGTATTGAAATCCTCTATCCGAATGATGAATTAATTTTTTGTTAGGATATCTTTTGTTTTTAATAGCCATATTAAGAGCTTCCATACAAAGTGAAGCTTTCATGTGGTTCGCTAAACAGTATCCCATTATTTGTTTAGAATAAGCATCAGTAACCAACGCTAAATAGTTGTGACCTTGATCTGTTTTTATGTAAGTGATATCAGTAACCCAAAGCTGCTCTGGTCTTTTAGGCACTTTATCTTTTACTAAGTTTTTATATTTATGAAATTGATGACTAGAGTTCGTGGTAATGTGATAGTTTTTAAGCTTAAGAACTAACATACTATTAGTTCTTAAAAAGGTAAAGAATTTATCTCTACCCATTTTAATTCCTTTTTCAATCATTTGATTCTTTAATTCCGAATAGAGTTTAGTAATAATTCCATGTCAGCAATAAAATGTCTTGCTGAAACTCTTTAACAAACTCTAATTCCTCAATTTTTTCATTCAATTTCTTGATGGTATCATCTTTACTCATGCTTTTATTTTTTTGATTAAAGGTCGCATATTTTTTAATCCAATAGTGTATGGATGACCTAGAAATGTCATATTTCTTAGAAGCATAATTTACAGAAATCTATCCATTGCTTATTTGGGCAATGACAAATAATTTATGCTCAAAGGTTACTTTTTTGTACTGTATTTTTCGACAGTCTCGTTTTTCTTGTTTCATAAGTGACTATAATTAATGGTTTAATTTTTAGTCAACCTATTTCAGGAATTTACAATCTATATCATTAAACACAACGACAACTCTATGTTTTCGTTGTGTTGAATCCAAATGTAAGGTAATCAGCCAACATAATGAAATATAGAAATTGTTGGCAAATCGTTTAAGTTATACTATTACTTGAGTAATAAAGGTAATGATAAAATAAAAAAATGGCTGCTCTTTCGAACAGCCATTCACCTATCTAATAAGTTCAGTCATTTAAAACTTAAAAGATTATTAATAATACGCACCTTTAAAGGGTACTTAATGTCTATTTTTCTTATAAGTTCTTTTTGCTGAGGCTACATTGTTATGCCTTTTAACTTTTGCGCTAGATCCTTTTATTACAGAACCTTTGCGGTGGAGATCGCAACTTGAAAGTGTTACTATCAATAAGGCATAAACGTATATTATAACTACTGGAAGTATTAGTGTACCGAACGTATATTTTCTATTTAATTGCATCGTGTTTTGTTTTTTATAAAAATAAAATGGCTAATAATGGGATCATAATTGCCAACATGAATCCAATAGTAGTTATTGTTACCATTACTTGTTCTCGGTAACTTACACCAGTTGTTCTTTGATATAGACTTGTGTAAACTGTTTTTATTAGTTTTTCCATAATATGTTTAGTTAATGTTGGGCTTTTCTTCTCCTTATATTTTATTAATAATTATTGGAGGTTTTACATCCAAATTATTCCATTTTAATGTTTAGAGTAGCCATTAAAAATCCTTAGGGATCTATTACTTATATATCTTCTTTTTGAATCAACTTATAACAATTTCTAAAGTTTGACCATACAATTTGTACATTATCAATCTCTTCTAAAGAAGCGTTATTCTTTACATAAATTTTTCTGGGTATACAGCTCTTTTTCTGTTTAATGTCAACAAAAACAATGCATTTAAGTTGTGATTGTTTAATACCTCTTATCTCTTTTCCCATTATGAATTGATTATTGCAACTGGAAAGTTGCTGTTATAACAGATCACTCTATTAAAAAAGGTTAAAGCACTTTTATCTATTTTGTGTGAGTCTTTAAACTCAACAATTATAGCTGTTGCTTCATTTTGTCGGATCATTCTTCTACTTTTCCTTATTATACCCTTTGCTTTATTAAGAGTGATTTTCTCCTCATTTGAAATAAATACATTCAATATCGTTTCTGAACATCTAAATCTTGTCATACTTTTTGTTATTTTAATTTTACAATTCGTTCTACAACTTGTATTGTTTCATTAAATACTTTTAAAAAGTAGTTACCTTTTGCAAGCTCATCTAATGCTATTTCAGTTGTAGCACTTTCAATTACTCGCGAGTGTACTTTTCTTCCTAAATAATCCAATACATCTAATGTTATTGGGAAAGTCGTATTTTCTGGTAACTGGACAGTAAATTTGTTTTCGAATGGGTTTGGATAAACCTGAACATTATTGTCATTATTTGCTTCAGTAATTGAAGTAGGATTTGAAGCTGTTAAACAAGTAAATCCTGTTACCCAACTCTGGTTAATATCCATCAAAGTCATTGTTCCATTATTTCCATTAGAAGTAGCATCAGATACGATATTAGAACCTGAACCTGTTTCAAATTGATACAATGCTACCAATCCATTTTCAGTACCTAATAAACAACTGTCTTTATTGTCATCTATTTCAGTTGCTGATAAAGCACGACTCCATAATCTCACATTATCCATTTCTCCTTGATGGTAATAGCCATCATCATCAGCTCCCATATAAAAGATACCAGAAGATAAAATGTTAACGTTAGGCACAGCCAATGTAGTTTCAAGCACTCCATCAACATATAACATTGCTGTTGGTGAACCTCCACCTACATTAGTAACAACTCCAGAAATATGATGCCACTGCCCATCACCAATTAAAGAAGTACCCGTTACATAGTAACCATCACTAATAGCCATTTGGTCTCCTAAAAATAACGTTGCATACCCCATATCATCAATACCAAGCCAATAACCTTCATAATAACCTCCTGCATTTATATAAGAATTATTTGCAAGTGGATAATAATCTACAACACTAGTTGTTTTTACTTTTGCTTCAATGGTCATATCTCCCGATTGAGCAAAAGCTGTTGCTGATCCAAAATCCACATAGTCATCTACCCCATCAAAGGTTAGTGCTGTTTGTGCATTTAGCCCTGTTATTAAGGCCGTTGTTAATAATGTTGCGTAAATTTTCTTCATAATATTTTAATTTGTTTTTAAAATTCGTTCAACGATCTGTGTTGTCTCATTAAAGACTTTTACAAAGTAAGTTCCTGTAGCTATTTTTTCATTTAAAGTTATTTCAGTTGTAGCACTTTCAATTTTTTGCGAGTGCACAGTTCTGCCCAAATAATCCATTACTTCTATGGTAATAGGGTAGGTTGTACTTGATGATAGTTGAACCCTAAAGCTATTCTCAAAAGGGTTTGGATAAATACTAATGTTATTCGATTGCTCACAATTAGTGCTTTTGATACCGTGATATTCAACCGCTCCGTTAAAGTCCGTTTGTTTTAAACGGTAGTAAGCTGTTTTGTTAATAGGGTTATCATCTGTCCAACTGTAATTAATGATTGTAGCGCTGTTCCCATTGCCGTTAACAGTAGCAATAGATTCAAAATTAACAGCGTCACTGCTTCTTTCTATAGTAAAATAATCGTTGTTAATTTCTGAAGCTGTGGTCCAGTTTAGTTCAGTTAAACCATCATTACATTGAGCCTCGTATGAACTTAATTCAACTGGTAAAACCGAACAAAAATTATCAGCTACTGTATAGGCTTTTACAAAAGTAGCACCACAATGATCAGTTACTGTACATGAATAAGTGCCTGTTGTTAACCCCGTAAATGTACCGCTGGCTTGTGCTCCTGAACCTATATCATAAGTATAGCCTGGCCATCCGCCTACTCCCTCAAATGTTACGTCATAGGTGGGAGTACTAATACATGAGTCTGTTGTAAATTTAATTTCATCAATCCCCATTCTTAAATTAGGGTTAGCATCATCATCCCATGCCATAAACTTAATTAAATGAGATGTTGCAGTTGCGGTAAAACTAATGGTGCGTTGTTCCCATTCTGGATTTTTATTGTATTGGTCTATTGTATTTGTACTTTCTGCGGGTTCGGCAACCAAACTATCCTCTAAATAAATTTTCCAACCACCAACATCATTATCCGGATTATAGTGATTATCTACACACTGATAAAAGCTAATAAAATAGGTATCTCCTATTGTTAATCCACCTACTGTTTGTTGAATTCCTTCGTGCCAAATACTTCCACTAGATTTTACTATATGTTTGCCTGATTGATAAGTACTACCAGAATAAGCGCGCGCTGAACCAACGGTCGAATTCACATCATGTAGATCTGTAGTAGCTCCGAAAGAGATATTAGATACACATACAGCATCATTGTAATCAACCATATCCCAGCCTGGAGCAGATACAGAAAAACCAACGGCACCCTCTACACCACCGTTTACAAAGCCAATGGTAGATACGCCTAATTGGGATACAGTAACGTCTGTTATAGCTGGCAGCGCAGAATTGAGACAACCAGCAGTAATGGTTCCCGCAAAACCATTGTATTTTTCATTACTAGTAAAACTAACATTAAACCTTACGGTAATGCAAGTGCCTGTAGAAGATAAAATCGGAGGGATGTCATTTCCATTAAAAGGACTTCCTGTAAATTCGGGGCTAGCAACACTAGGTCCATCATAAACGTATACCTTATCGGAAAGATACAGGCTGAAGTTTATAAATTCAAGATCCATGTTTTGAGTTGTTCCTGAACAAAAAGTTACTTTATAATTAGTATAAGGGCTATAAGCTTGATTGGGATTATCATCGGTTATCGTAAATGAAGTACCTGTAACTGTTGAATTGTCAGTAGATGCATCAAGGGCAATGGCAACTTGTCCGTATAGCATTCCATTGGTAAATAGGTTACTTATAATTACGATGGTAAAAAAGAGAATTCTGTGTGTCATGAGAATTGTTTTTAAATTAGATTCATTGTTAAATCTGAATCCAAAATTCAAGTAATGCGCATGATATTTAATCACTTGATGGTGTGAAGAAGTGCTAAAAGAGGTAGTTTCACCCCAATCAGTGAAGTAAATATTAAGTTAACCATCTGTTTATCCGATAGTTAATTATTTCAGGAAAGAGTTGATAGTTGAAGCTTTATTCGCCAGATAAGCGAACAACCTCCATCACCAAGGCAATTTTTTTATTCTTTGAATTGGTGATGTTGAATAGTTTATACATTTTTTTTAGTGAAGAGCTAGCCCCTTCAAGACTTAAGGCTACCTCTTCTGCAATGAGCCTGTTCACCAAAATGGGGTCGTCATAAATAACGTTTAATATTTTCCAATCTGATTCGTTCAATTTACCACCAACAGCTGCACTAATTTTTTCTTTATCTAAGGTCGTTTTAGGTATTGCGGTTGTATCTGTTGCAACCATTTTTACTTTGCTTTTTTCTTTCAACAGTTCCATCTCATGAAGCATTTGACTCCTTTCTTCTGAATGTCGTAAATATCTTCTTCTAATAATTAATCCGATCAACAGTAAAAGAAGCAGCAGCCCTGTTAATATTAAGTAGCGTTCTTTCATGCGGCTTAACTTTTCGATGTTTTTTTCTTCGAGTATTTTTTTATCAAACTCATATTGATACTCTAATCGGATTACTTCTCTTTCAGACTCTGTATTTTTAATCTTATCGTTAGATGCAATGTTCAATTCCAGCATTTCTAAAGCAACTTGATGATGCCCTTTTAGTTTTAGAATTTTATAATTGATTTCCGAAGCATTGGCTATATTTTTAACTGCACCTGTTTCTTGAGCAAGATCAAATGCGTTTTGACCGTAAAAATGGGCACTGTCTATGTTTCCCATTTCAAAATAAATATTTGCTAAATAAAACATGGTCAATGAAGTTCCATTTTTATCCTGTATTTCTTGCGCTATATTTAACGATTGCTTAAGTTGGTTAATGGCTGTAGTGGTATCTTCAAGATATAAATGAGCTCGCCCGATGTTATTTAAACATGCTGACATTCCTCTTTTATCTCCAATTTTATGATACACTTTTAATGCCTTTTCGAAAGATTTTAATGCCGCTTGATATTCGCCCTTTTTGTTATAAATAACACCAATGTTAACCATTGCGCCTAGGTTTTTAATTTCTTCTTCTTTGGCTCCATGAGTAATCATACTTCTTTTAAGATAATCTAGCGCTGTTTTGTTATTGTTTAGGTCTAAATAGATAAGACCTATATTGTTTAAGGTTTTTTTAATTCCATTTTTATCTCCTAATTCTTCAGCAATAACTAAGCTTTTATTGAGGTTTCTTATGGCTGAATAATAATCTCCTTGCTCACGATAGCTCAATCCTATGTTTGAAAGTGTTGAAGAGATTCCTGTTAAGTTATTTATTTCTTCATTTAGCCTTAAGGCTTTCTGGTAATAATCATTGGCTTCGGAGTAATTTCCTCGCATATGATATGATATTCCTTGCGAGTTTAGGGCAATCGCCATATGTTGTTGCTGTCCTTTTTCTTTCGCAAAACTATAGGCTAATTCAGCAAAATAAAATGCACTGTCAGGTTGTGAGAAAAGATAGTTACTCCATATATAATCATTAACAGCAGTTAATCGAGTAGTATCTTCTTGGGCATCATCTTGCCAGACCCCCCAAAGAGAGTCTGTATTAACTTGTCCTATTGTAACAATCGGAATTAGTAATAAAATGAAGAAGAATTTTTTCAATTTAGTTTTTATGTTTGCCAACTATATCTGTATGTAATTTGGATTTCGTTTGTTAAATGCTTTAAAAGTAATAATTTTTGTGAGGCTTCCCAAGCTAAACATTGTCAAAAAAAGTAAAGACTTGTCAAGTTACAAAGCGAGAATGCAGCTCGCTAATTTGTTATTAAAAAGCACT
>CAJWVX010000143.1 GCA_913048175.1 uncultured Flavobacteriales bacterium
CAATTAGATAAATAGCTTTTTTATTAAAAATTCAAGAAATTAAGATGAAAAAAATAAAAAAAGAAACCAAGAAATTGCATACCAACAATTGGGTATGTGTCACTAGTGACACATACCCAGCTTGTGGTTTTAACCCAAATTTAACATTTCAATCGGACTTTTAATGGTTTTTATGTTTGTTATTGCAACCTGTGTGTAAACCTCTGTTGTTTTTGTGCTGCTATGCCCCAGTAATACTTGGATTTGACGAAGGTCTGTTCCATTTTCTAATAAATGAGTGGCAAAACTATGCCTAAGCATATGCGGAGATACCTTTTTTCTAATATTTGCACTCTTACACGCGTTATCAATTATTTTAGAAATACTTGATCCAGTATATTGCTTCCCTTTGATACCCTCAAATAAATAAATTTCAGGATTCCAAACCTTAAAATAATCCCTTAAATCCTCTAACACACTTTGGCTTAATATCGTTATTCTATCTTTCCCTCCTTTTCCATTAATAACATTAATAACCATACGTTTACTATCAATATCATTAAGCTTTAAGTTGATTAACTCTCCTCTTCTTAACCCCGAAGAGTATAGCAGGCTAACAATACATTTATGTTTAATGTTGTTCGTGTTTTTTATGATTAGTGCAACCTCTTCTAAACTAATAACCTTTGGCAAGGTCTCTTTTCTTATAGGCCTTTCAATACTGTAAAAACGGTTGGGCATTTCTAAAACTATTTCGTAATAAAACTTTATACTATTAATTGTTTGGTTAATATAAGAATGAGATTTTCCCTCTCTAACTAGCATTTGGAGGTAGCCCCTTATTTGCTCCTCATCAATTTGTGTCAATTCCCATTTTTTGAAGTAATTTATAAAAACCTCAAATAAACTGATATAAGTATTACAGGTAGATAAAGCATATTGTTTTAGTTCTAGTTTTTGTAGATACTTATCAGGACAGGCTCTATAATCAGGTGGTAAACTTCTGAGCTGGTAATGTCTTAAAGAGTTAGATTCATTGCCTCTAGCATTAGACTTATGATTAAAAAAGTTGCCTGAATTAATCCAAGCAATTCCTCTAAAATCATTAAAAACAGTATCTAAGTTAGTTTTATTATTTTCAATAAAAGCCATATTATAGGTGTTGCTCCATTTAACTTTGGGCAAACCTTTTATTATAGTTTGAACTATCTTGTCAGGATAAAACTTTATACCTATTTGCTTTTTTTCGTTAATTAATAAGTGTTTTAATGTAATAACTCTATTTTTTTGATGGTTCATGCCTTTAAAAGTAGAGGGAACAGAATTCATAATCTATTTTATCCGTACATTTATACGTATAAATATACGTATAATTGAATTCTACCGATAAATGAGAAAATGTATAGAGTGTAGTGATATAATTGAAGGAAGAATAGATAAAATATTTTGCTCGCCATATTGTAAATCATCCTATCATCACAAAAAAAATAGAGGTAAAAAGCAAAGTTTTTATATTGCTATTGATAAACAGTTAAAATTAAATAGACAATTGTTAAGTCATTTTAATAAAGCTGGTAAAGCAGTTATACGAAAAAATGAATTGTTAAAAGCAGGGTTTAACCCTAAATATTTTACCCATTACTGGAAAAATAATAAACGAGAAGTATATCTGTTTTGTTATGAATTTGGTTTTTTAGAAACGCAAGAACAAGGAAAAGCAAAGTATGTATTAGTACAATGGCAAAATTATATGGAGAACTAAATTAAAAGACAAAAAAATGGGAGGCTTAAAAAACCTCCCATTTTTTTAAATATTGTCTACAAAATCTGAAAAGACCTTTTTATGCAATTCTAAATCCATATTGGCAGATAGTGATACACGAGCAATATAATCTTTATCACCTTCCTTAGTAGTTCCCTGGGTAGATGTTGCTGGTATTGTCCAATAACATCCGTTTAACTGTCCGTAGCTAACACAATACTTACTTTCGTTAGGTATCTCAGTAATCATTAAATTAATTAAGGTTAAATTCAACGCTCTTTTGTAAGTCTCCCTTTCTTCATCAGTATTTCCTTTAGTAGGCAGGTCTAAAGAAAAAACAGAGGGAGTAAATCCTTGTTCAGCTAATTCTTCTGAAACAAAATTGATTTTAGCTGCAGGTAAAGTTTCTTGTATAAAGTTTACAAACTCACGAGTGTTCTTATAAGCATCAATTATTCGTTGGTTCATTGATGGCAATTGTTTGGCTAGTATCTCATACTGAAGTTCTGTAGCCTCATTATCACATAAGTTAAGATGTAGTTCTATCTTGTCCATTAAGGCATCGGTTTTCGTATTGCCGATACAATAACCAGCAGTACACTTTCCGCCACTAGGAAATTTAGATCCACTAGCAAAAGAAATAGTTCTAACTGAAGATAGTATTTCGCCTTCACCTAAAAAGGGAACATTAGGGCAAAATGTTTGATCTAAAATAAATACAGGATCAATAGCCGTTGATCCTGTTCCCGTTTTACGCTCTAGACTTAAAACCGATCTAAGTTGATTAAGATCTGGAACTTCAACTCTAGGATTTGTAGGTATTTCTGCAATTATATAAGGAATAGCATTTGCTGCTGCAATTTTAGATAAAACAATATCAATACTTTGTACCATATCATTATCACCATCAACAGGCAAATCAACCACTTCAACATTATCAATACATGCAGCAACTCGCCTTGCTTGGTCATTTGTTCCGCCATAACAATTTGGAGGCACAACTATTTTAATCGCTTTTCCTTTATGCTTCTCTTTAGCATCATGTATTAACCCCATTAAAATAGCATACTGTATAGATAAACCACTAGAAGCAACTAACGCCTTTGTGTTTGATCCAGTAACTGCTTTAATTGAATTGATAACGGATGCTTTGTTGGCTTCAATAGTGTTATCCTTTTTACCAAAAGAGGCTTGTTCTATCAAGTTTTTTAATGCAACTAAAGAATTTGCAGGTGTCATTGCAATGGTTTCTCTTCGTCTTACATGCTGTATGTCTGAGATGTAACTTTTATTTTTTTCTCCATTTACGATTAAGACACTTCCTAATTTTGAATGAACATTTATAGAAAAATCAATAGCAGATGTTAGGTCGAAATCGTAAATTTCATCTTGTTGAGATATAAAAATGGTACTTCCGTTAAATTCAGAAATAGCTGCACCTTTCTCTATCTTCGTTAATTCAAATTTATAACCATAAATACTCCGAACCACATCAGCATCAAAAAAGGCTGGTAATTTATCAGTATAAATAATTTGAGTGTTTTTATTGTCTAATAAATTCTTTCTAAGAATTGCTAAAACAGGAACGGTACTTGATGAAAAGCTGATTACATTTTCTGAATTCATCTTATTTATAACCCCAATTGCCCATTCTAAAATGCTTGATAAAGGATGTCCTAATCTAATATAATCGTAAGCAGTTGGTAATTCGCTTAATGCAGATAAATCTGAATTATTAGTATTAAATAGATTTTCAAACTGATTTAAGAATTGAATTTTAGCCAATTTTTCATCGTAAATATCTAATCTATGAGTTGTTAAGTTTAACCAGTCAGCCGGCATATTCTCTAACACGCTCTTAATATAATCTTGCATTTTATTCTGTTCCATATTTTTTCTTTCTATATATTAATTCTGTTAGCTATTACTTAATTACCCAAACAAATTACTAAAAACCTCTTCAACTTTACTAACAAAAATGATCTCTATTTTATGATCAATTTCTGCCATTCCTTTTTTGTTGTATTTAGAAATAAATATTTTATCGAAACCTAACTTTTCAGCTTCCATTATTCGCTGATCTATTCTACTAATAGGTCGTATTTCTCCTGATAAACCAACTTCGGCAGAAAAGCAAATATTAGAGCCAATGTGAATGTCCTCTCCAGAAGATAATATGGCACTAATTACAGCTAAATCTATAGAGGGATCATTTATTTTTAAGCCACCAGCAATATTTAAGAAAACATCTTTAGATCCTAACCTGAAACCGCAACGTTTTTCTAAAACAGCCAATAGCATATTTAAACGTTTGCCATCAAAACCAGTTGTAGAGCGTTGAGGAGTTCCATAAGCTGCAGAACTAACCAATGCTTGTATTTCTATTAGTAAAGGTCGGTTACCTTCCATGGTAGCTCCAATTGCAGTGCCACTTAATTGTTCATCTTTATTACTTAATAATATTTCTGATGGATTATCTACCTCACGCAAACCTGCCCCATGCATTTCGTAAATACCTAGCTCGTTTGTTGATCCAAATCTGTTTTTGATGGAGCGTAATAAACGGTAAATATGGTTTCTATCTCCTTCAAACTGAAGAACAACATCTACCATATGTTCTAAAATTTTTGGACCAGCAATATTTCCATCTTTAGTAATGTGCCCAATAAGAAAAACAGGCGTATTGGTTTCTTTAGCATAGCGCATTAATTCAGAAGTACATTCTCTAACTTGAGAAATGCTCCCCGGAGAAGAATCTATGCTTGCAGTATGTAATGTTTGAATCGAATCAATAACCAAAATTTCTGGATGCAATTCCTTTATGTGATGAAATATGTTTTGAGTAGATGTTTCAGTAAGTATAAAGCAATCAGGGTTTTTGTTTCCAATTCTGTCAGCTCGCATTTTAGTTTGCTGTTCACTTTCCTCTCCAGTTACATACAGTATCTTTTTACCTCTTAAGCGTAAAGACATTTGTAACATCAATGTAGATTTTCCTATTCCAGGATCACCACCAAAAAGAATTAATGAACCAGGAACTAAACCTCCACCAAGTACTCTGTTTAGTTCTGTTCCAGGTAATTTAATTCGTGGAATTTCTGCTAATTCAATAGTATCTAATTGCTGAGGTTTGTTGGTTCTACTTGTGTTAAAAGTTGCTTTAACATCATTAGGGTTTGGTTTGCTTACAACCTCTTCTACAATGGTGTTCCATTCGTTACAAGAAGTACATTTTCCAACCCATTTTGCGTATTGAGAGCCACAATTCTGGCAAAAAAAAGCCGTTTTTACTTTGGTTTTTGCCATGTATAAAATTGGTTAAGCGAATTCTAATTTAACTTTTTTTTTATCAATTGAAGCTTTAATATCTTCAACCTCTCCTTTAGGAATTGCATTAATTAACTCCTCTGTATATGTTGTTTTAGGATTCGCATAAATCTCGTCAGCTAATCCTAACTCCACAATTTTTCCTTCTTGCATTATTATCATTCTATCACTCATAAATTTAACAACGGATAAATCATGAGAGATAAAAATGTAAGTGAAGTTAAATTCTTCTTTTAATTCATTTAAAAGGTTTAAAACCTGAGCCTGAACAGAAACATCTAATGCAGAAACGGATTCATCACAAATAATAAATTTTGGATTTAAAGCTAATGATCTTGCAATGCAAATTCGTTGTCGTTGTCCTCCAGAAAACTCATGTGGATATCTGTAAAAGTGTTCTTCTAATAAACTTACCCTTTTAAGTAATTCCATAACTCTTGCTTTACGCGCGCGATCATTACTAAAAACTTTATGTACTCGCATTGGCTCCATAATAGCTTCGCCAATAGTAATACGTGGGTTTAAAGAAGAGTAGGGGTCTTGAAAAATGATTTGTATATCCTTACGATATGGCCTCATTTTTTTTGTAGATAATCCAGTTAAATCTTCACCTTTGTATATGATTTTACCCTCAGTAGGTTCAATTAATTTTAAGATGGTTCTTCCTAAAGTTGTTTTGCCACAACCAGATTCTCCAACTAAACCTAGTGTTTCTCCAGGGTAAACTTGAAAAGAAACATCATCAACAGCTCTTACGTAATCTTTAGCTTTACCAAAAACACCTTTGTTAATCGGAAAATAGGTCTTTAGATTTTTAATTTCTAAAATTGGTTCTTGTTGATAAAGTATCTTATGTCTTGCAGCTGTTTCTGCAGGACTAATAACAAGGCTATTAGTTACTTCTGTAACAGACTTGTTTGTTTCGCGCATCACACCAACATCATCAATTGTCATAAAATCGGAAACCGTTGGCAACCATTGTAATCTTCTTTGCAAAGGAGGTCTGCATGCCAATAATCCTTTTGTATAGGGGTGTTTAGGCTTTGTAAAAATATCCATTACATTGCCTTGCTCAACAATTTTTCCTTTATACATTACAACAACTTTGTCTGCCAATTCTGCAATTACACCTAAATCGTGCGTAATAAACATAATACCCATATCTTGTTCTTGCTGTAGTTTCAGCATTAACTCAAGAATAGTTTTCTGAACTGTAACATCTAATGCTGTTGTTGGCTCATCTGCTATTAAGATTGAAGGGTTGCATGACATTGCCATAGCAATCATTACACGTTGCTTTTGTCCTCCAGATATTTGGTGAGGGTAAGAGTCGTAAATAGCTCCTGGTCTAGGTAATTCAACCTGTGTAAATAACTCTATAGTTAAGTTTCGAGCTTTTTTTTTACTAACCTTTTGGTGGAGTATAATTGCTTCAGCCACCTGATCGCCACACGTGTAAACAGGGTTTAAAGAAGTCATAGGTTCTTGAAATATCATTGCTATTTCATTACCTCTATAATTCCTCATTTCTTTTTCAGAAACTTTAGTCAAATCAATAACTCCATCTTTTGAATGAAACAAAATCTCTCCTCCAGCAATTCTCCCTGGAGGGTTAGGGATTAAGCGCATTGTTGATAATGAAGTCACAGATTTTCCTGATCCCGATTCACCAACTATACCAATTGTCTCGCCTTTATTAAGCGTAAAAGAAACATCGTTTACCGCTTTAACTATACCTTCATCAGTATGAAACTCGGTAACTAAATTCTTTATTTCTAATAATGTTCTACTACTCATAAATTTTGAAACAATCTTGAAAAGGATAATAAAATTAGGATTAAAACGATACTAAAACAAGATTTTAGAAAAGAACATTAAAGAAGTTCGACCATTCTCAAATTATTGAAGATGAACAAGTTGTAAATAGTTATCAATTAATAATCTAAGTTTCTAATAAGGATGGTTACATAGCCATAGCTTTCACTGTCATTAATCATAGAAATAGCAACTCTGTTGGCCGATTTTTTTGATTTTGTATGCCAAGTAATATATCCATCTTCTTCTGTTTTTCCAATACTATACTTTCGGTTAAAATGGTAGGATAAGTTTTTAAAAAGAAGGTCTGCATCAGTTATAACATCTAAGAAAACGGCAAGTTCAATTTCATATAATTCATTATCATCAGAAAAATCATAAGTAACAGTATAGGAGTTTCCCATACTTATTTCATAGTCATAATGTAAATAATCAGACATACTTTCTTTTAGAAAATTATCATCCTCTAAAGGTTTAATTTCCTCAATAGTATGACCAATAGTTGCTCCTCTGAGTTGTCCGTTTTCTGATTTTAAAATATCATCGTAAAAAGGGCTTTTGTTGTTTTTACAAGCAAATAAGAAACAAATACATAGGAGATAAATTGCTTTTTTCACAAATGCAGTATTTACACCTGTGCGAGTGAATAGTGCTATGGCGTTTAGGGCATTAGTTGCGCTGATTTGAGTCGTAAATCTTACCAAGCCTCTTTGCCAAGATAGAGTCGATTTGTAGGTTATATTCATTCTGATAGGATAATGTTTTCTTGACCAATTAAGTCTTCGTTTCTAAATTTAAGAAAGAGCTGGGTTAAAGCTATTACATCCTTTTCGCAATAAACAGCTATTCTTTTTAAGTCTTTATCTTTCCAGTAAACTTCGTTAACCATACTTCCGTCAATATCATCTTTAGGGGTAGGAATATTAAAAATAGTAGTTAGCAAGCTTAAAGAAGTGTAGTGTTTGTAGTCTCCAAATTTCCAAAGCTGTAGCGTGTCCAAATGATTAATTTCCCAAGGTTTTTTGCCTGCTAAATCTAAGATGTCAGGAATAGTTATACCGTTAACTAAAGCTCTTCTGGCTATGTATGGAAAGTCGAATTCTTTTCCGTTATGAGCACAAAGTAAAGCTTCTCTATTACTATAATGATTGTTTAAAAGTTCAAAAAATTCTTTTATAAGAATAGCTTCATCATCATTGGCATATGATTTTATACGAAGTGTTTTAGTTCCGTTTTCCATTTTAATAAACCCTACAGAAATACAAACAATTTTACCAAATTCAGCATAAATTCCGGCTCTTTCATAAATGGCTTCTGGTGTTTCATTTTCTGCACCAATAAAGCTGGCTTTCTTCTCCCAATGTACTTTAAAATCAGCATCTAATTGAGAGAATTCTGGTTGCTGAGCAACTGTTTCTATATCTAAAAAAAGGACTTTTTCTAAGTTGATTTTTAAAAGCATAATTGTTGTATTCTAATAGAAAACACAAGTTAGTACTTTTTCTTTTGGAGATTACTTTTAACAACTAAAAAGTAGTTTTTAGTTTAACTTTAGTATATAACAAGTGGGCAGTTAGATTCAATTAATTGTCTGTTTGCATATAGTAAAATGTAACCATTTTGGTTTAGCTTAATCACAATTTAAAAGCCAAATTTTAAAGTTGGTGCTGCTGCCAAAAGTGATGAGTTTTCTATAACCGAGAAGCCCTATTTATTATAAGTAACTTTTTAGCCAGTGTTTGCTCAGGGCAAACTCATACTTTTTCTTTTTCAAGGTTAGATCTAAAAAAAACACTCAT
>CAJWVX010000144.1 GCA_913048175.1 uncultured Flavobacteriales bacterium
TATACGATAAAAACTACGAAGTCCAGTCCAAATCTAAAAAGTCTATTAAAAGAGGTCTTAATCTGTTTACTGAAAGTAATAATTTAGATTCAAAAAAAATTAAAAATATTCTTAGCAGGATTAATTTTTTTAAAGATTTAAAAGAGGCTTTGTATGATACAAAATATGTAATTGAAGCGATAAACGAAAACTTGAAAGATAAAATCAATGTCTTTAAAGATATTTCACAGAATGTAGATAAAGACATTGTTATTGCAAGTTCTTCGTCGTTTATACCAATCTCTAAAATCAGTGAAAAGACTATAAATAAATGTAGGTGCTTAAATTTACATCCTGGTAATCCACCATATTTACTGAAATTTGCTGAAATTGTACCTTCAACTTACACTAGTAAAAAAGCGTTGGACCAAACTAAATCTTTGTTAAAGAGTATAAAATTACATCCAATAATTTTGAAAAAAGAAATCGACGGTTTTGTATTTAACAGATTACAGGGTGCTTTACTTAAGGAAGCATATTCATTAATAAATGATGATATTGTATCAGCAAGTGATATTGACTTGTTGGTAACAAATGGTTTAGGTTTAAGATGGGCAGTTTTAGGTCCATTTGAAACTATTGATTTAAATACTAAAGGGGGTATTGAAAATCATAGTAAAATCATGATTCCATTCTACAAAGGTATTTTTTCAAAAAGTAAAAAGTCCAATTTTGAAACAAAATCAATAAAGAAAGTTATTATTGAGAGGAGAAAGTTGTTACCATTAGAAAATTTAAGTAAAAGAATATCGTGGAGAGATAAAACAATATTTAAGTTAATAAACTTATTAAAATAAATCGGAAATGAAATCTGCTGAGCAAGAAAAAAAATATTTTATAAATCCTTATACAAACTTGAAAGATATAAGAAAATACGGATCTCTAATAATTGAAAAAGGGAGGGGAATTTATGTTTACGACGAAAATAATAATAAATATATTGAAGGGTTAGCAGGTTTGTGGTGTGTTGCCTTAGGTTTTAACAACAAAAGACTTATTAAAGCGGCAAATAAACAATTTAATCTATTGCCATACTATCATAGTTTCACAGGAAAAGTTCCACTGACCACGTTGAAATTATCCGAGGAACTTGTAAAAATTTCTCCGAAATCCTTAACCAAAGTGCTATATGCAAATTCAGGCTCAGAATCTAACGATACTGCTATTAAAATGGCTTGGTATTACCAAAATGCGTTAGGAAGAACTAAAAAGAAGAAAATTATATCAAGATACAGGGGTTATCATGGCGTTACAATAATGTCTGGATCTTTAACAGGAATGGATTACGCTCACAAGGGTTTTGATATGCCGAGGGACTTTGTTGTTCATACAGACTCTCCTCATTACTATAAAGATTCCTTAAGTCAAGAATCTCCAAGTGAATTTGTAAACCGATTACTTAAAAATCTAGATAATTTGATTATTAAAGAAGGTGCTGAAAATATAGCGGCAATGATTTTAGAGCCGATTCAAGGTGCAGGCGGTGTTATAATTCCACCTGATAATTATTTAAAAGGTGTTCAAAAGTTGCTTAAAAAGAATGCCATTCTTCTAATTGTCGATGAAGTGATATGTGGGTTTGGTAGAACAGGTAATATGTTTGGGTGTGATACTTTTCAAATTAAGCCTGATATGATGGTAATTGCAAAAGGTTTGTCTTCAGGCTATGTCCCAATTTCGGCGTTATTAATTAATGAGGAAATATATGAGACTATTAGCGATTTTAGCTCAATTAATAATGTATTTGGGCATGGATATACGTATAGTGGACACCCAGTAGCAGCTGCTGTTGCATTAGAAACTATAAAAATATTCAAAGATGAAAATATTATTGGTCATGTTAAAGAAATATCTGAAAAGTTTAATACCAAAATGGAACAATTAAATGTTCATTCTATAGTAGGTAATGCTAGGAGTATAGGGTTAATAGGTGCTATTGAGCTTGTTCAAAATAAATATAATAAAACATATTTTGATCCAAAAATAGGAATTGGGTCTCGGATTGTTAAGAATGCCCAAAAAAATGGTCTTATTGTTCGTGCACTACAGGGAGACATTGTAGCTTTATGTCCACCATTAATTATTAACAGTAAAGAAGTAGATATTTTGTTTAATAAGTTCAATAAAAGTATTAAAGACACTGAGGTTGAACTCAATACTGAGAGATTAATGTGATAAATTTGGATAACAAAAGAGTTTTAGTCTCTGGATCTTCTCAAGGATTAGGACGCAAAATAGTTGAAAAATTTTCAGAAAATAATTCGTTTGGATTTGGATTTGACTTGCAAGAGAGTAATAAGGATTTAAAAGGATGGGAATTTTTACAAGTAAATGTCTCCAATGAACTAGAGATTATTAATGGTTTTAAACAAATTAAAAAAAAAATTGGAAAACTTGAAGTTGTAGTAGCTAATGCTGGCATTGTTCCGCCATGGAGAACCATTAATGAAATCGATAATGATGAATGGGAGAAAGTTTTCAATGTAAACGTAAAGGGGGTTGCTCTAACTATAAAACATTCAGTTGAATTAATGAAATCATCTGGTGGATCTATAATTGTTATGGGATCAATTAATTCTTTGCTTGGGCATAGTGGCCAAAGTTTATATACGGCCTCTAAGCATGCATTGCTTGGAATTGTAAAATGTGCAGCCATAGAATTAGGTAAATATAACATAAGGGTAAATGCAATAGGACCTGGACCTATTGCCACAGAAGCATTACTAAAAAGATTAAAGTCAAGAGAAGATAATAAAGGAATGAGTGTAAGATCAGCACTTGATGGATTTGCAAATAATACTGCGCTAGGTAGGATGCCTACTGAAGATGATGTTGCTAACACAGCGCTCTATTTAAGTAGTAATCTTTCGTCTAGTATTACAGGACAAATTATCCCAGTATGTAGTGGTTTGATAAGATTAGAGTAGTTATAATTTTAGGAGATATTTATGGATAGAAACAGTATTGATTGGCATGGACCTTTAGTAGCTCTAATAACTCCATTTAAAAAGAGTGGTGAAATTGATAAAGACTCATTTTGTCAAAATATTGATAGAATGATTAAAAAAGGAGCTACAGGCGTTTTAGTTGCTGGCTGTACCGGCGAGTTTTGGGCTCTTTCATATAAAGAAAAAAAACTATTATTTGAGTTATCAGTCGAAACTGTTAATGGCAGGGGAACGGTAATTTGTAATTGTAGTGCAATTACACCAGAAGAAACTATAGAACTCACAAAAGAGTCTAAAAATTGTGGGAGCGATGGATCTTTGATATTACCTTCATATTTTATAAAATTGACAGAGAATGAGATAATTAATTATTATAAAAATATCTCTTCTGCTACCAGTTCACCAATAATTATATATAATATACCAAATAATGCAGTTAATGATATTACTCCTGAATTAGCTTTGGAACTATGCAAAATTAATAATATTGTAGCGATTAAAGAAAGTTCTGGTAATTGGAAAAATTTTTACTCAACTTTAATTTTAGCCAAATCAAAAATTAGGATTTTTTGTGGACCTTCTTCGGTATATGGTTTTCCAGCTACTATGGCTGACGCTGACGGGACAATTGACTGTTTCCCAAATGTTTGGGCACCGGGCTGTATGGATATATTTTATAAATCAAAAGATGGTGATCATGTTGAAGCGATGAAACTTCAAGAAATAGGTAATAATTTAACTGAACTGTTCACAAGTGGCGGTAAAACATTATATCCATCCACAAAAGCAGCAATGAATATTTTAGGATTCAATGGAGGTTATACTAGGCCCCCATTGAATGATTTGAATAAAAATTTAATAAAAGATCTTGAAAAAGGTCTGAAACAAATTTTTTAACTTAAACAATGGAGAAAAAATGGGGGATTCGCAAAATTCTGAAAAAATAGTTGAATTAGCACCTAAGGATTACAAATTAAGTTACAGTGATTTTGTTGGAATAGGAAATAATGGTAATTTATGGGTAGAAGATTGTGATGTAGAAGAATTAGTTAAAGAGTATGGTTCTCCTTTGCTTATAATTAGTGAATCACAATTTAGACAATCATTTAGACAATTCAAGAAAGCATTTACAGACAATTATAATGGAGAAGTGGAAATACTTTATGCAAATAAGTCCAACAATTCATTGGCGCTCAGACATATTATGAATCAGGAAGGTGGCGGAGGTGATTGTTTTGGAGTAAACGAAATGTATATTTCACTTTTAGCAGGAACAAATCCAAAAATGTTAGTCCTCAACGGATCTAATAAGCAAGATGAAGAATTAGAAATGGCCATCACAAATGGCTTATGTATAAATATAGATTCTATGGACGAGTTGACAAGGATTTCTGATATTTCTACAAAATTAAACAAATCAGTAGAAATTGGAATAAGATTAGCTTTAGATTTAGATTCACTAGCAGATAAAACTGGTGTATTTATGCATGGACCTGGAACGTTAAAAGAACAGTCCGATAGTACTAAGTGGGGGATGTCAAGAGAGCAAACCGTTGAAATAGTTAAAAGTGCACAGCAGTTAGAAAATATTCATCTGAAAGAAACTCATTTTCATTTAAGTAGAATGACCAATGAAGTTGAGCCATTTGCGGTAATGGCTCGCGAAATGGTAACCTGGTCCCACTACATAAAAGAAAATACAGGTTGGACCCCTCCTTGTATTGATATTGGTGGCGGATGGACATATGGGAGATGGTATGGCACTGGTCCAAACAGCCAAATAGACGATGAAAATGCACCAAAATATATAGATTATGCAAAAAGAATATCTGAGGTGATTGGTGAAGAGGCGGGCAAATATAATTTGCCATTGCCTAAATTGAGAATTGAGCCCGGCAGGTTGATTTCTGGCCCTTGCGGAGTTGCTGTTGGTACGGTCGGAGCAGTTAAGCAGGGAGACAGAAAGAAATGGGTAAATTTAGATTTATCTACTAACCATTTATCATGGGCTGCAATTTTAGATTGGTATTATCACGCTGTTCCTGTCGAAAATACTGAAAGAGATGCCACTGAAACTGTAGATATTGTTGGACCATTATGTAATTCTGATGAAATAGGTAAACATAGAAAGATGCCGCCTTTAGTTAGAGGTGAGCACGTGGCATTCCTTGATGCAGGCGGGTATGTAGAATCTCAAGCAGCAAGATATAATGCTCAATGCTTGCCGGCAACTGTCTTAGTGTTTAATGAGTTATCGGAGATAACCACGGAAAGAGAACAATTAAGGGATGTATCAAGTAGATTTAGAGTGCCTCCACGATTGTTGGCACAATCATTTAGTTAAAATTTATTATGTATGTAAAATGTATTTAAAAAGTTTATTTAATGCTATTGCCATGAATGACATATACTTTCGCTAAAAGTATTTACAAAATTTAACTAATATAATTTATATTTAAGCAAAGGGTGATATTTAAATTCTTAAATAAAAATATAAAACTCTTAGAGGTTTATATATAATTTTTTTAAAGAAGATTATAGATGTTTTTAATCACATAAATTTTATTATTAAATAGTCCATCCTTTACTTTATAATGAGTCTATATTAAGTAAAACTTATATTTCATTTTATAAAATTAATAAGAAGTTTTGTTTATATTCGGAGTAATGTTTTGATTTATTGGAATTACTTGGCTAAGTATGGAAGTTATTTTGTGAAAATTCTTGAAGCGACTAGAGATATTATAGCCTATCATGTTTAAAATAAACTATGCAATACTCAAAAATTCTTAAACCAGAAAATAGAGTCATTTTAATTTCTGGTGCATCTAGCGGAATAGGTTTAGCTATAGCAAAATTTTTACTTAATGAGGGATACAGTTTGTCTTTGGGCGTAAGAAATATAGAAAAAACAATAGAATTACTTTCAAAATGTAAATCTCAAAATTATATAGTTAACAAGTTTGAAGCCACAGAATTAAATACTATAGATAGTTGGGTAGACAATACAATAAAAAGATTTGGTCAAATTGATGGATTAATTAACAATGCTGGTATATTAAAAATTGTTTCATTTGATGAAGGTGAAATAGAAGAATTAAATGAACTCTGGAAAGTCAATGTAGTTGCACCATTTTATTTAACAAAATTATGTTTACCACACATTAAAAAGACAAATAATGGGCGCATAATTAATATCGCCTCGACAGATGGTAAAAGATATAGGGAATCGGTTTCAGTTGGTTATTCTATGGTTAAGCACGCTTTAATATCTATGAGTCATGCAACTAGAAATGCGGGTTGGGATGATGGGATTAGAGTTACAGCCATATGTCCGGGTGCTGTTGATACAAACCTTCTAAAGGGAATACCAGGAGTTACTGCTTCTAAAGATAGATTAAAACCAGAAACAATAGCATATACTGTTGCCTATATTTTATCTCTCCCCAGTACTGCATCAGTTTCAGAACTTCCAATTAATACTCGACTAGAATCAACTATATAAAGCATTTAGTTTTCTATAATCATCTTTTTGTGATTATTTAAGAATCTTTCTGGAGAAAATTTACTACTATAAAATTCATTTCTTTTGCTGTTAATTAAATCTACTATTACTTCCGCACATAATGGACCTAGAGTGTAACCCGCGTCACCTGGAATAGCAAAAAAAACATTTTCATGCCCCTTCATATTCCCTAAAACAGAATTTCCATCCGTAATAGGGTTTATTCCTCCCCATGTTCGGTAAAGTCTTAGTTTTCCTATTGATGGTACTAGATTAACAGCTGTTGTTAAATTCCCGAACAAACTTTCCTTTTTTATTTTTATCTTATTACTTTCTTCTTCTATTCTTGCAGGCCACCCCCCCCCGATAATTATATTTCCACTTGAAATTTGCTTCAAAGTTATTGAACACTCAGCGTGCTGTATTAAAATAGGTATAAACATACTGACTTTTTCTGTGACATTCATATGTAGCGGTTCAGCAATAGTTGGGATATTAAAATTCAGGCATTCAGCTAATTTACCACTTCCTGATCCAGCAGCTATAATAACTGTTTCACAAAAATATTCTCTCAAATTAGTTCTAATGCAATACTCATTATTTTTAAATTCAATATGATTCACAGTCTCACATTTCATTATTTTAACTCCACTTCGAAGACTAACTTCTTGTAAGCTTTTGTTTGCAACCAGCGGATTAAGTTTCCCTTCGTGAGCACAAAATTCTGCACCAACAACTTTATTACTTAAAAAAGGATAAAGTTTCTTAATTTTATTACTTTCTATTATTTCCACATCTAAACCTGCAGCCTTTTCTTCTTGGCATTTCTTATACAAAAATTCTAATTGTTCTTCATTATCAGCAACCATTAAGCCACCATTTACTCTTAATTCCAAGTCTACATTTAACATTAAACTGAGTCTGTTCCATGCATTTACAGCCTCTTTATAGAAAGGAAGATTTTCCATTAAATTATCTATCAAATGAGGATTTAATCGAAAGTTTCTACTTTGAAGCTGAACATGGATACTACCTGCATTAGAATTACTTCCACTAAATTCACCACTATCAATACAAATCACCTCTTTATTTTTGCCCGACAAATAATAAGAAATACACCCACCTACAATGCCCCCACCTATAACAACATAATCACATTCTAAAGATTTACGATTGCTATTCATCACGAACCAATTCCATTAAGTTTTCGATGTTTAAAGGCATGAAAGGAATTCTGGGAGTGAAAAAATCAGATTCTTTAATTTGGACACCATAATTATGTTTCAAAATGTCTAACACAATCTGACCACAATAGCGTCCCTGACAAGGGCCCATTCCTACTCTGGTTTTTAGTTTCAACTCACTCATGCTTGTGAAACCATTTTCTAGAGCATTTTCCAAAGTAGAATATTTAATGCCTTCACATCTACAAATTTCAACTTCTTTATCTAAGTTAGCTAAATTATAGTTATTACTTTTATATAGCTTCCACAGATTGTTCTGAAATATTTCTAGTTTTTCTAATTTACTTTCACATATTTTTTTCTCTTGTAAGTATTCTGGATTTATTTCATAACCTAAGCTTTCTGCTACATTGTACCCAGATATATTCCCTTCTAGTTCAGCAACTTGAGCTCCACTTATTTTTACACAGTCCCCAATAGCATAAATATCTTTAACCGTAGTTTGCAAATCATCATATCTAAAGGTAACTAGACAATTTGATTCACTGTTATAATCATGTTTACAATTAAGATATCTCAGCATATTGTTAGAAGAGTTGAATCCATATCCTAAACAAATACAGTCAACCTCAAAAGATTTATGATCATTTCCACCAGTGCTCATTATAGTTCCAGTAAGGCCATGGGCGTTTTCTTCAATACTAGATATTTCGTGGTTGTAATATATGGGAATTCTATTAAATTTTAAAAAAAATATATATCTTATACCTTTAATAAATAATTTGAATGAGTTTAATAACAAGTTAAACAATATTTTATAGTAAAATATGTTAGGTTTACTTGACTTCTCACTAATAGCAACAATTTTAGCTCCTGCTTTTTTTAACTC
>CAJWVX010000145.1 GCA_913048175.1 uncultured Flavobacteriales bacterium
ATAATAAGAGTATGTTCTGTTCTTTACAATCTTTTCATGATCATCATAAAAAAGGCTGTTGCTCATTTTTAGAGGCTCAAAAATGTTTGCCTTTGTGAATTCAGCAAAAGACATATCAGAGACTCTAGATACTACCTCTGCCAAAAGTGTAAATCCAGTATTGCAATATGCGTCATCCTCTCCAGGATTAAAATTCAATTCCTTTTGCTTACTAACAAGTTTTAAAACATGCTCCTTGGTAATGACATCATCCATTCTCCAACCGGCCATCGACAATAAATTCCATTGGTCTCTTAATCCGCTGGTGTGCGAAGCTAAGTGCCTTAATGTAATTGTCTTACCAAAATCAGGTACCTCTGGGATATATTTTCGGATATCATCATCTAAACTTAATTTACCTTGTTTTTCTAATAACAGAATAGAGAAAACTGTAAACTGCTTTGAAACAGAAGCAATGTGAAATATTGAAGAAGGGCTTATCGGTATATCGTATTCCAAATTAGCCAAACCGTAACCTTTTTTATATATAATCTCACCATCTTTAACAATTGCGACAGAAGCTCCAGGGCTTTCATTGTTGTCCCAAGTGGCAAAAATCTCATCAACTTGCTCGTTAGGTGTTGTAGCTTTTGGTTTTATTAATTCAACTGTTAAGTCATAATTGCCTAATGTCTCATTTTCATCAAACGGAGATACTTCAATTACATATATTCCTTCCTTACCAGAGATTAAAGTAAAGAATTCAGGACCATTTTTACCATTAGGACTATCAAAATCTCCAATTTTTTCGCCTTTAGGATCATACGTTGTAATTTTCATATCAACACCTTTTTGCATTAACTTAAAAAATGCAAACTGATCTTTTTCCAAATTTATTTTGTAATGATGTTTTTCAGTAGGAGTAATTTCTGATGAAGTTAATTTGCCTTTAAATAATTCTCCCTTTTGAATTTGAGCCTGAACTATACTCATTGGAGCAACTAATAGCAGTAGGAATGATAATCTAATAATTAATTGTTTCATATTAATATTTTTTAATTGCACACAACAATTGGATATGTGTCACTAGTGACATATATCCAGCTTATGGGTTTAGTTCATCAAATGTAAATAAAAAAACGTAAGCCTAGCAAGTATCCTTATTTTAATAGGGTTTTATGTAGGTAGCCGTACATTTATACGTTTAATTATACGTATAACTTAATTCTACCGATAATTGAATTTTAAATTCTAATAAGCTCTTTTATCTACACCTTCAACATAATAAATAAATGCTCTGTTTATTACTTGGTTTCCTCCAGGGGTTGGATAGTTTCCTGTAAAATACCAATCTCCTTTATGATCTGGACAAGCAGCATGTAAACCTTCAATACTTTGGTAAACAATATCTACTTCGGCACTAATATGAGAAGGTGTTAACAGTTCAGATATCTTTTTAGAGATTTCTTCAGCAGTAAAAGGAGCGTAAATGTCTTTTACATTATTTATAATTTCTTCTTTTGGTAAATTTTCTTGAGCCTTACATTTTTGGTAAGCTTCTTCAATTATATTTTCTTTTCCATGATCTTTTAATAAAGCAATTGCTGCCTGAAAAGCAATGAAATCTCCCATTTTAGCCATATCAATTCCATAACAATCTATATATCGGATTTGTGGTGCTGAAGATACAACAACTATCTTTTTAGGGTTTAATCGATCTAAAATGTTTAAAATACTTTTCTTTAACGTGGTTCCTCTAACTATAGAGTCATCAATAATTACCAAGTTATCTGTTTCGTATACACTTCCGTAAGTAATATCATAAACGTGAGCGACTAAATCATCCCTACTATCATCTTGAGTAATAAAGGTTCTTAGTTTAGCATCTTTAATGGCAATTTTTTCCATTCTGTTTCTTAAGGCTAAAACAGCTTGCAAATCTGAGTCAGAAGGGTTTTCTCCTAACGCTTTTATTTTCTTAAACTTTATTTTGTTTAACTCTTCCTGCATTCCTTTCATCATACCGTAAAAAGAAGTTTCAGCAGTGTTTGGGATAAAAGAGAAAACAGAGTTTTTTAAATCGTTATCAATAGCTTTTAGCACTTGAGGGATAACATTTTTTCCTAATTGTTTCCTTTCTTTATAGATGTCTTTATCACTTCCTCTAGAAAAATAGATGCGTTCAAAAGAACATGACATTTTCTCTAATGGTTCAAGAACTGGCTTCATAGAAACATCACCATCTTTTTTAATGATTAAGGCGTGGCCAGGATCAATTTCTTTAACAGACTCGATAGGTACATTAAATGCTGTTTGTATAACTGGCCTTTCAGAGGCAACCACTACAACTTCATCATCTTGGTAATAAAATGCTGGTCTAATTCCTGAAGGATCTCTTAAAACAAAAGCATCTCCATGTCCAACTAATCCAGCCATAGCGTAACCACCATCCCAATATGCTGCAGATTTTTGTAATATATTTTGTATATCTAATTCTTTGGCAATAAGTTTTGATATTTCTTGTCGTGTATGACCTTCAGCTTTGTACTTGTCGTACAACTCTTGGTTTTCTTCATCCAAATAGTGCCCAATTTTTTCCATTACGGTAACCGTATCAGATTTTTGTTTGGGGTGTTGACCAATCTCAACTAATATTTTAAAAAGTTCGTCAACATTGGTTAGGTTAAAGTTTCCAGCCACAACCAAGTTTTTTGTCATCCAATTGTTTTGTCTTAAAAATGGATGACAGAGTTCAATACTATTTCCACCAAAAGTTCCGTAACGTAAATGGCCTAAAGATAATTCGCCTGTAAAAGCAACATTTTTCTTTAACCAATCAGCATCCTTTAAAAGTTCTGGGTCTTTATCAACAACATCTTGAAATTTTGCATTTATTTTTCCAAAAATATCTTTAATTGGTTGCTGATCATTAGATCGATAACGACTAATATAACGTTGGCCAGGTTCTACATCAAATTTAATATTGGCAATTCCAGCACCATCTTGTCCACGGTTGTGTTGTTTTTCCATCAGTAAGTACATCTTGTCTAACCCGTAAGTTGCTGTTCCGTACTTTTTTATGTAATAATCTATTGGTTTTAAAAGTCTTACTAATGCAATACCACATTCGTGCTTGATAGCGTCACTCATAATTTTATTTTTGCCGTGAAATGAGCTGCAAAGTTAATGATATTTTTAGAGTATTATAATAAAAAAGAGCTGTGAAAAACTAAATTTTCACAGTTTTAAAGTTCTATTATGCTTTGTTATTTTTCAGTAGCTTTTTCAGCGTTTCTCCAAGCAGTAATTCCACCATCTAAGTTGTAAACTGCAGTAAATCCCATTTTTTCTAATCTACTAGCTGCTTTGCCACTTCTTCCTCCAGATTTACAATAAAGATAAATAGGCCTTGTTTTATCTAGCGTAGATATTTCTTGATCAAAGTTTTCTCCAAAAAAGTTCATCTTAATGGCGTTTTTAATTGTTCCTTCTGCCCATTCTTCAGGAGTTCTAACATCTAGTATTTGTCCTTTTTCAGAGTCTATTAATTTAGAAAACTCACTAACAGTTACTTTTTTGTTAATGTTCTTAGTTTCTTGTTCAGTTTGTTCTAACTCATTAGTAAAACATCCCATTGTAAAGGTGGAGCTTACTAAAGCTATGATAAGAAATGCTTTTTTCATGACTTGTGTTGATTTATTAATGATATTAATTCGTTGGCTGTTAAAACTCCTGACTGTTTCCAAACCTGTTTTCCATTTTTAAATAGAATTAAAGTAGGAACACCTCTTACTTGATAGACTGAAGCGGCTTGTTGATTTTTGTCAACATCAATTTTAATGATTTTAGCATTTCCTTTTACTTGCTTGGCAACTTCTGCTAATATGGGCGACATTGTTTTACAAGGGCCACACCATTCTGCATAAAAATCAACTAATACAGGTATGTCACTATTTATTAATTCTTTGAATTTACTCATTTTTTATTGATTTTATCTTTTGCTATATCTCCAACTAACCATCCCATAACTGAACCAACAGCGATGCTACTATACCAGTTCGCGGTTATACCACAGTTGCCTGAAGCACAACCAATAAAATACCAATATGCTAATCCTCCAGTTGCCCCTATTAACGAAACAATGATTGGAAACTTATATTTTATTACTGATTTCATTTTATGTGAATTTATTCCAAGAACCAACATTGTAGGCTTCAATACCATTTTGTTTTAATATGCTTGCAGCTCTTCCGCTTCTTATTCCAGAAGCGCAGCAAAGTAAAATAGGTTTATTTAACTCCTTAAGCTTTTTCAATTCTTCATCTATCTTATTTAACGGTATGTTTTGCGATCCTGAAACTTTTCCTTGAGCATACTCTCCAGGAGATCTAACATCAATTAATACAGCACCATTTTTAAGTAACTCTTGATAATTTATTTTTGGTCCTAAGCCAAATATTTTTCTAATAAAACCCATATACAACAGTGTTGTGTTTTGGGTGTTGAGTAATGAGGAGTTGGCATAACTCAAAACTGAACACCCATCACTATTTATTAAACCATTCTTTGTTTTACATCCCCCCAAGGTCCACCATTAAAAATATCATCAACACCATTAGCTTCTAAAAACTGAACTGCTTGTCCGCTTCTTGCTCCTGATCTGCAGCATAAAACTAAAGGCTTTTTCATAGCTTTAAATTCTTCAATTCTATTGGGCACATCTCCTAAAGGAATGTTCATTGATCCTTCTACCATCCCTTGCTCACATTCAGAAGGTTCTCTTACATCTACTATTGTAGCCTCTTTTACATTTACGTTTTCGTAACTCATAATTATATATTTTTATAGTTCTGATGGGCAAACAAATGCCGTTAATTTAATATTTTTTTGTTCTTTAATTGCATCAAGTCCGCCTTCAATATTTATTGGGTTTTTAAATCCTTTTTGCTTTAAAATTGAAGAGTAAATAACAGAACGATATCCACCTTTACAATGAATGTAATAATCTTCTGTTTTATTTAATGATGTATTATTTATCATTACATCTGCTAAAGCTAAATTTGAAACATTGTTATGTGTAATGTGTTCGCTATTAAACTCTGTATTCTTTCTTACATCTAAAACATTAATATCTTTAGGGTAATAGTTTTCACTAAAATATTTAGCAGAAATACTTTCTATTAAATCTATTTCCTTTCCTGCATCAGCCCAAGTTTTATATCCACCGTCTAAAAATCCTTTTACATTATCATAACCAACTCTAGAAAGACGAGTAATTGTTTCTTGCTCTCTTCCTTTAGGACAAACTAAAACAATTGGAGTAGTAATGTCTTCTATAATTGTTCCAACCCAAGATGCAAAAGTTCCGTCAATTCCAAAAAAAAGTGATCCTTTAATGAATCCTTTTGTAAAAATAGACTCATCTCTAACATCTATAATTAGGGTTTTAGGTGCTGCTGCCAAAGTTTCAAATTTAGAAATAGATAAAGGTTTGTTCCCATCACTTAAAATAGAATCAAAGTCTTTATTAACTCCTTTATTCATACCTACATTTTTAGGAAAATATTGTGGAGGAGCTGTTAAGCCATCAGTAACCTCTTTAATAAATTCTTCTTTGGTCATATCTGCTCTAAGGGCATAATTTTTTTCTTTTTGATTACCTAGCGTATCAAAAGTGTCTGAACTCATATTTTTGCCGCATGATGATCCTGCTCCATGTCCAGGGTAAATGGTAATGTCATTTGGTAATGGCATTATTTTTTTTCTTAAAGAATCAAATAAATGCCCAGCTAAATCTGTTTCTGTTAAGTGAGATTTTACTGCTAAATCAGGTCTGCCAACATCGCCAATAAACAAACAATCTCCAGTAAATACAAATGGTGTATTTCCTTTTTCATCCGTTAAAAGATAAGAGGAAGATTCCATTGTATGGCCAGGTGTGTGTAGTAGTTTTAATGTAATGTCACCAACGTTAAAGACTTCGTTGTCTTTTCCTGAATGAAATTCAAATTCTGTTTTAGCATTAGGTCCAAAAACAATTGTTGCTCCAGACTTTCTTGCTAAATCAACATGACCAGAAACAAAATCGGCATGAAAATGCGTTAAAAAGACATATTTTATTTTTGCATCTCTGCTTTTTGCCAATTCAAGATAAGGAGTAGTCTCTCTTAAAGGATCAATAATTACTGCCTCCCCGTTTGATTCAATGTAATAAGCCATTTCGGCTAAACATTCTGTAAATATTTGTTCTACGTACATTGTATTAGTTTAAAAATATTTCTTTTATAAATATGTATGTTCCCATTAGTAAAACAAACCAGCCAAAACCTTTTTTAAGTTTCAATCCGTCTATTTTGTGAGAGAGTTTGTTCCCAATAAAAATTCCTGTTATTGCTAAAGCCGTAAATCCTAGTAATAATTTCCAATCTATTTCTATAACAGATAAATCGCCTAAAAATCCAACTAGTGATTTTGCTGCTATTATTATCAATGAGGTGCCAACAGCTTTTTTCATGGATAAGTTACTTAACATCACTAAAGCTGGTATTATGATAAATCCTCCACCAGCACCCACTAAACCTGTAATCATTCCAACTAGTAATCCTTCTATTACAATTAAAGGATAATTGAATTTTTGAGGTTTTGTTTGCTCTTCATCTTTTCTGTCTTTTATCATAGAAGCCGAAGCCAAAATCATTAATACAGCAAATAATCCCATTACAAAAATTCGTTTTGTAAAAATGAAATTATCAAGTGTAAATATCTCATCAGGAATGGATGGCACTAATAATCTTCTGGTTAAGTAAACCGAAAAAATGGCTGGCAGACCAAATATTACGGCTGTTTTTACATCTACAAAACCTTCTTTATATTTAATAGATGCACCAAATAAGCTTGCCGTACCAACTATAAATAACGAGTATGCTGGAGCAGTATTAGCAGCATCAACCCCTAATAAATAAACCAAAATAGGTACGGTTAAAATAGAACCACCACCACCAATTAATCCTAAAGAAAGACCTACTAATATTGCTGAGATATATCCTAAAATTTCTAATTCCATTTTTCTAATGTTGGCATTTATCTATACATTCAATTATCTGTGATATACGCTGATGTTTTAGCGAGTAAATACAGTTTTTACCTGAACGTTCGGATAATAGTACTCCTTTGTTTTTGAGTATGCTTAGGTGGTGTGATGCTGCAGCTTGTTCAATTTTTAATGATTCGTAAATTTCTGTAACATTTAATTGTTTGTCTGAACTAAGCATCTCTACAATAGCAATCCTAACAGGATGAGCAATTGCTTTAAGCATTTCTGCTGCGGATTCGAGTTTGTTTGCTTCAGTCATATATAGATATCTATATTTGTAGATGCAAACTTATATATAATTAATGGAACTTCTGTTTGATTTTTAATCAGAACACGAAGTTGAATTATTCCGGCATTGATGTGGGGATTGAATTTTATCTTTTATTTTAATCGAATTCCTTTTAAATAGATACTTTTATGTTTCAAAACCGAATTATGGAAAAGATAGCGAATTACATTAATGGAGAAATGGTTGCCCCAATCTCTAACACTTATATTGATAATTTTAATCCTTCAATAGGAGCGGTATATTCTTTAATTCCAGATTCGGATGAAAAAGATATTGACTTAGCAACAAAAGCTGCACAAGCTGCTTTTCCATTATGGAGTAAGACACCTAAAGAGAAGAGAGCTAGGGTTTTACAAAAATTGGCTTATCTTATTGAGGCTAATTTAGATCGTTTTGCAGAGGCAGAATCAAGAGATAACGGAAAGCCATTGAGTTTGGCAAAGCGTGTTGATATTCCTAGAGCTGCAGCAAACTTTAATTTTTATGCTACTGGTGTTTTGCATTATGCATCAGAAGCACATCAAATGGAAGATATTGCAATTAACTATACAACTCGCGAACCAATAGGCGTTTGTGGGTGTATTTCTCCTTGGAATTTGCCCTTATATTTGTTCAGTTGGAAAATTGCACCAGCTTTAGCTATCGGAAATACTGTTGTAGCAAAACCTTCTGAAGTTACTCCATATACCGCTTTTTTATTATCAGAACTATGTATTGAAGCAGGTTTGCCAAAAGGAGTTTTAAATATTGTACACGGTTTAGGGCATAAAGTTGGTGCTGCTATTACTAAGCATCCAGATATCCCTGTAATATCATTTACAGGAGGAACCGTTACTGGAGCAGAAATTGCTCGTACAGCGGGACCAATGTTTAAGAAATTGTCATTAGAGTTAGGAGGTAAAAATCCTAATATCATTTTTGATGATTGTGATTTTGAAAATGCCTTAAGTACAACAATGCATTCATCTTTTGCTAATCAAGGTCAAATTTGTTTATGTGGATCTAGAATATTTGTACAACGGGGTATTTATGAGAAATTTAGAGATGCTTTTGTTGAGAAAACACAAGAGTTAATAGTAGGAAATCCTTTCGATGCGGATAGTAACTTAGGTGCTGTTGTTTCTCAATCACATATGGAAAAAGTATTGAGTTATGTTGCTTTGGCTAAAGAGGAAGGGG
>CAJWVX010000146.1 GCA_913048175.1 uncultured Flavobacteriales bacterium
TACTCATAGGCCAAAACCTACTTCCAATTCCACCAGCCATTATTATGCAATAGTTATTTTTATTCATTCTACTTTTTTTATTCCCCTTTTGAAAGGCACTAGAGATTCTTTTCCGATTTTTTTGGATTAGAAATTCTTGAGTTATATCTTTTATTTAAGTTTACTTAAAGCTCCTTTTAATCGTATAAATAATTCATCAATTTCTTCATAAACAGAAGTCCCTACAGAAAGTCTGTACCAAGTTGATTTTTTTGAAGCTCCAAAGGCATAAAATGGAACAATTGCCAGTCCAGCTTCATCTAATAGATATTTAGTGACATCAGGAGTAGATTCTAGTAATTTACCTTCAGCAGTGGTTTTTCCAGTTAAATCAAATTTAACAGTTAGGTACATTGCAGCTTGTGGAGGGATTGAATCTAACTGAAAACCTTCATTTTTAAGTGTTGTAAATCCCGAATGAAAAGCATTTAAACGCTTACTAATGTCATTATTTATTTTAAATAAGTAATCATCAGTTGCATTATCCTGGTTTAAGTATTTTGCTGTAGCAACTTGCTCGGCTTTTGGAGACCATGCACCAATATGACTCAAAATAGCTTTCATTTTATTAATTAGTTTTTGTGGCCCAAAAGCCCAACCAACTCTAACTCCTGTAGCTGCAAATGCCTTAGATATTCCATCAATATATATCGTGTAGTTTTTCATGTCAGAGTTAATTGATACAGGATCAAAATGTCTCGTTTCACCATGAGTTAACTGCCAGTAAATTTGATCAAACATCAAATAAACAGGTTTCTTAGAGGCTCCTCTTTTTTTATTTTCTTCTAATATTAAATCGCAAATTTCAGCTAAACCAGTTTCTGTAAATACAGTTCCTGTAGGGTTTAATGGAGAGCATAAAGCAATTAAGTTTGCCTCGCTAATATGAGGTTTAAGATCTGCAGCAGTTGGCATAAAATTGTTTTCTGCTGTTGCTTCAATTAAAACTTGTTTTGCTCTAGTTAAATGAGCATAATGGTTGTTATTCCATGATGGAACAGGGAAAATAACAGTATCTTCAGGATCTAAAATTGTTTGGAATGTAGCGTAAATTAATGGCCTAGCTCCTCCGGAAATTAAAACTTGGTCAGCATCATATTCTAAACCAGCTCTTGTGTGTAAATATGTTGAAACAGATTCTCTTAACTCCAAAACTCCATTAGCAGGAGGGTAGTTCGTCTCATCATTTTGATAAGCAGTTATAATTTCTTGCTTTAATTCTGTAGGTATTGGAAAAATCTTAGGATTAAAATCTCCAATAGTTAAATTATAAATTTTTTCACCTTGTTTAATTTTTTCTTTTACTTCTCCAGCAAGTTTAATTATTTCTGAACCGACTAATTTTTCAGCCATTTCAGAAACTTTCTGATTAACAATTGGGTCTAATAATGATGTGTTCATATCGCTTTAATTTTACTTGCACGAAGTTATGTAAAACGCTATCTAAAGTGAAGTTTAAAAAGGAGATTAGTTATTAACAGAATGATCAAAAAGTTTATAAAGTTGAAAATCTAATAAAAATCAATTATTAATTAACAGTACCTCTGCAACACCGTGTATTAAGTATTCTTTTTTTGATGAGATTTCTTTGCAAAGAAAACGGGTTCTTCTTTTTGTTCCTTTAGTAAAAAAGCGATTGTTGTTAATGCTAAAAGCACTTCCTTCAGGTAGATCAGTAAGCTGAGAGGTATTGCTAGGTGCATCATATTTTTTTAATTCATTAATCAAATTAATATCTCTTGCAGAAGATGCTGGTGGGTTTTTTAAATGCTTTTGAAGAACAATTTTTAAGTGTTCTGGAAATATTTCTCTTTTAAGTAAGACATTCATTAGTGTTGAAAACTCTGTTTTCCATTCAATTCCATGGCCTTTTACTTTGTGTTGATGTCTTTCCCAATTAAGTAAGTGTGCAAATTCATGAGTTAATGTTATTAAAAAAGCATATTCGTTTAAGTCTGAATTGACACTTATTCGATGTGGCATATTTTTTAGTGAAGCTCTAAAATCTCCAAACTTTGTTGCTCTTTTTTTGGGGATACGTAATTCAAAGGGCTTTTGATTAAACCACTTTTCAAGAATTGGTAAGCTGTCTAATGGGACGTATTTTTTTAGTATTTCGAAATCAATCATATTCAGTTCATAAAATTAGTGAACTAAGCGCAAAGAATTTTAAGTTTTAGCGCAAAGCTTTCTATTGCCTTTTAATTCTTTATAATCAAAAAAAGTAATCTTTTTTTCTCAGAGAATTATTTAAACTCTTTGCGGTTAAATTAAACTTTCTAAGAGAATATTGAATAAACTAGTAAGCTCGATAAATAGGCTAATGCTCCCATGTAAACTACTTGAATTACGGGCCATTTAATAGAATTAGTTTCTCTGTACACAATTGCAAGGGTAGCCATACATTGCATAGCAAAAACATAAAAAATAAGAAGAGAAAAGGTTGTTGCTTTTGTGTAAATTTTTTCTCCTGTTTTATGATTTGTAGCGGCCATCATTTTCTCTCTAATAGATAGTGTATTGTCAGCATCTCCAACACTATAAAGAGTTGCCATTGTTCCTACAAAAACCTCTCTTGCAGCAAAAGAAGTAACTAAGGAAATTCCAATTTTCCAATCAAAACCTAAGGGTTCTATAGCGGGTTCTATAGTTTTTCCTATTATCCCAGCATAAGAAGCTTCAAGTTTATCTGAAGCAATAAGTACGTTTGTTTCGCTTTTATCTAAAGATGAGTTTGAATATTTCTCGTTGATTTCTTCAAATTTATTCCCCGGTGCATAAGAGCTTAAAACCCAAAGAATAATCGAAATAGCAATGATAATTTTACCGGCATCAAATAAAAAGACTTTTACTTTACTTAGGATTTCAAAACCAACATTTTTCCACCTAGGAGCTCTGTAAACAGGCATTTCTAAAGTAAATGTACTTTTCTCTTTTGATTTGATAATCAATTTCATTACCCATGCAGAAAGAAGAGCTGTAACAAATCCTAATAGGTATAGTCCCATTACTAAAAGGCCTTGAAGGTTGAAGATGCCATAAGATTCATCTTCTGAAACAATTAAGGCAATTAAAATAGTGTAGACTGGTATCCTTGCTGAGCAACTAATTAAAGGAGCCACCATTATAGTAATTAATCGTTCTTTATAATTGGCGATTGTACGTGCTCCCATAATTGCAGGAATTGCACAGGCAGTACTGCTAAGTAAAGGGATTACAGATTTTCCATTTAACCCAAATTGTCTTAAAATTCTGTCCATTAAAAAACTAACCCGAGACATGTATCCAGTATCTTCAAGTATTGTTATAAAAGCAAAAAGAATAGCAATTTGTGGCACAAAGATGACTATACCTCCTAGTCCAGCTAAAATACCGTTAACAATCAAATCATTCGCAATACCTTCTGGTAATAGGGTGCTTACGTAATCACATAAAAGAGAAAATCCATTATCAATTAAATCCATTGGGTAGGATGCCCAAGAGAAAATAGCTTGAAATATAAAGAGTAAGATTCCGAAGAAAATTAAATACCCATAGACTTTATGTGTAACAATGTTGTCTATCTTCTTAGTTAATAAATAAGATTTGTTTTTACCATTCTCTGTAAAAACGTCATCAACAATTTTATTTATTTTGTTTATTCTAAGCATTGTTTCATCAATGGTTTTTGATGAGTTATTGATTAAGAATGAATTTTTATTTTCTTTATAATTATAAACTGCTTCTTTAAGTTGATTTATGCCTTTGTTAAGTATTGCATTAATAGGGATGATTGGGCAGTTGAGTGATTTTGAAAGTTTATCGAAATTAATTTCTTGTTTGTTCTTCTGAAGTAAGTCCATCATATTAAGGACCAATAGAACTTGCTTATCTAAATCTATAATTTGAGAGAATAGTAATAAGTTTCTTTTTAGATTTGTAGCATCAACAACAACAATGATTAAATCATCTTTATTTGTATTTTCAATATAGTTTTTGGCTACTCGTTCATCTTCAGAATTTGGAGCTAAACTGTAAGTTCCTGGCAAATCAACAACATTAATTTTAGTTCCTTTATAATTAAAACTACCCGTTTTTTTATCTACAGTTACACCAGGAAAATTGCCAATTTTTTGATTTAATCCTGTTAAAGAATTAAATAGCGTACTCTTTCCTGTATTAGGATTTCCTATAAGAACAATGTTCTTTGGCTTATTTTTTGATGAAATAGTTGGCAATTATAAGTCAGGATTGATGTCAATATTCTTTGCATCACTTTTTCTGATACTAATGTAATTTGTGCCAGAAGTAATAAGTATTGGATCTTTTAAAGGTGCAATTCGTTCTATTTTAACTTCTCCGCCCAATATAAAACCCATAGCTAATAGCTGTATTGCTAAGTTTTTATCATTAATTTGTTTAATGATACCCGTTTTATTTTCTGGGAGTTGATCTAAAGTCATAAAATCTAATTTAGATTAATACTAAATAGACTCCAAATTTAGTAGATTATTTAATGAATGTCAATGATTTTTATCACAAACAATAATGAAAATTAACTATTTAGTGTTTCCCCCATTTAGGGCACGAATTACATTTGTTTTTTCCTGCGTGACAAGAAACTAATGCCATAGAAGCACAGATAACAATAATGAAAAATTTAATACGATACTTCATAAACCAAAGGTAGGCAACTTCTTTAAAATATATTTACTTTTATGGCTTGTTGTCAACTATTCATCATATCGGTAAATACTTTCTATTATTAGGAAGGGTGTTTAAGACTCCGGATAATTCTAAACTAATCCGTAAACAAATTATTCATGAAATGATGAGTTTAGGAATTGGTTCTTTAGGGCTTGTTGCTATAATTTCTATGTTTATGGGTGCTGTAGTTACCTTACAAACTGCAGCTAATCTTAGTAATCCTTTATTGCCGGCTTACTTAATTGGTTATGCAACTCGTGAGTCGTTTTTGCTGGAGATGGCTCCAACAGTTATGAGTCTGATTTTAGCGGGTAAAATAGGTTCTAATATTGCATCAGAAATAGGTACTATGCGAATTACCGAGCAAATTGATGCGTTAGAGATTATGGGTATTAACTCTGCTTCCTATTTAATCTTTCCTAAAATAGTAGCAGCACTTTGTTTTATTCCAATTATTGTTATTTATAGCATGTGTTTAGGGATTTTAGGTGGGTTTATTGTTGCTATGTATAGTAGTGGAATGACTATTGAAGACTACATTACTGGGTTACGATATGATTTTAAAGTATTTTCTATAATTTATGCTATGATTAAAACCGTTTTTTTTGCATTTGTAATTACGAGCGTTCCTTCCTATCATGGGTATTATACGCGTGGTGGAGCTCTAGAGATTGGGCGTTCAAGTACAAAATCAGTTGTTTATTCTAGTATCGTTATTTTGATTATTAATTATGTATTAACTCAGTTATTGTTATTATGATTGAAGTGAAAAACATAAACAAATCTTTTGGAGATAAGCAGATCTTGCATGATATTTCTGTTGATTTTAAACAGGGAGAAATTAATTTAATTATTGGGGCAAGTGGTTCTGGAAAATCTGTACTTACTAAATGTATTGTTGGCTTACATGAAGTTGATAATGGTAGTATAGAGTATGATGGAAGGGATTTTACTAAAATGAACTTTAAAGCACGTAAAACTATTCGTAAAGAAATAGGGATGTTGTTTCAGGGTTCTGCTTTGTTTGATTCTTTAACTGTAGAAGAGAACGTTAAGTTTCCTTTAGAGATGTATAGTCAAAAAAGTGAGGAAGAGATTTTAGATCGTGTTAATTTCTGTTTGCAGCGAGTTGATTTAGTTAATATAAATCATTTGTATCCAGCAGAGTTAAGTGGAGGTATGCAGAAAAGGGTTGGTATCGCAAGAGCAATTGCTTTAAATCCAAGTTACTTGTTTTGTGATGAGCCAAATTCTGGTTTAGATCCTAGAACTGGTATTGTGATAGATAATCTTATACAAGAGATTACTCAAGAATATAATATTACTACTATTGCCGTTACTCATGATATGAACTCTGTTATGGAGACAGGAGAAAATATCAATTTTATATATAAAGGCAAAAACTGGTGGAATGGTAATAAAGAGGATGTCTTAAAAACGGATAATGAAGAGTTGAATGACTTTGTGTACTCTTCTAAAATAATGCAGAAATTCCGTAATCTATAAAGAATATAATCAGAAAAACAATTTCAATTAGGATTTATTTAAAAAAGAAAAAGCCCAACTAGAATTTTCTAGTTGGGCTTCTTTATTGTTTGAAAATTAGCGTATTACTCTACGATTAATTTTGTTGTTTCTCCATCAACAGTTAAGAAGTAAACTCCTTTGCTGTAATCAGATAAAGAAATAGTTTCAGTTGTGTTTCCAGCAACATTTATTGTTTTGTTAATGATAGTTTGTCCAACTACATTTTTAACAGTTAAAGTTGAAATTTTAGCTTCACCACTTAAGTTAATAGTGAATTCACCATTACTTGGGTTAGGATAAATTGAAAAAGTAGTTGCTTCATCGACAGCATCAACACCAACAGTCATATCAAAATTTAATCTGATCATTGGAGTGTTTGATAATCCAAATTGTGAATTTGCATTTGGGTTGCCCATGCTTGGGTAACGAATAGCACTGTGTCTTGCAGATGGTGTTCCTGCAGATGGACCAGATCCACTAACTCCGTACTCATAATCTATAAAAGAGTGAACAGCAGCAAAATAAGTTTCACCAGCTGTTAATGTTGCAACAGCAGTTCCTGGAACATCATTGAAATGGTGAACCATTCCTATATCAGCAGCAGTAATTTGGTATCCTTGAGATCTCCAAACTTCAGTATAACCTTCTGGAGTAGTAGAGAAATCAATTTGATAAATAACAACATCAATAAAAGTATTAACTGGAGTATTTGGACCAGTTACAAGGTCAATTGCATATAAATCTTCATCTTGGTTAATAATATCAAACTGGTTACCAGCTTCATATTCAGTAACATTATTTGGACCTGGGTTTCCACCACCATTTCCTGGAGTTGCAGAATGATCATCTATCGCTAACACACCTGTTGTTATTTGAAAAGGACTGAAAGTTGTTGTATTATTAGCAGGAGTTCCATCAATAGAATCTGAATTAATAGATACTGTTACAGTATAGTCTGTATTTAATGGAGATGCTGCAGGTGTAAATGTACTATCAATACTTAAAGTATCACTAGTTAAAGAGTTTGCAGTAAATGGAGTAGAGTTGGCTGTATGAACATTTCCTGACCCAGCTAAATCAATATCTACCTGTAAACTAGTTCCAGTTTGATCAGCAGTACCAATGTTATTGTAAATCATAGAAACACTCAATGGTTGGATTTGAGAAACAGGCATTCTAGTGTATTCAACACCAAAAAATCCGTAATAACCTTTCGTAGTTACCAAATCATTTGTTGGAGATTCAACAACGTTAATGTCATCAATCATCCAATAATAGTGACTAGAACCAGTCGCCATGTGCCATCTTAAATATAACAATTGATTAGAACCACCAGCTATATCACTAATATTAATAGACATATCCATTGGGTCAGCAGACCCTGCGTTTGTAGCAACACCACCAACGATGTCATAAGTGCCAACACCAGTAGTAAAATTAGGGTCTAAACTTGCAACCAGGTTGATTCCAATACCACCGTTTGCACAACATCTTCTAAACTTTTGTTGAAATTCAACAGAAACTCCAGCTGAACCGTTTAATTGGATTCCAGCTGTTTGGAAATACGAATCCATTTCAACAGAACCACCACCAGTGTTGTATCCATCAGCGTTAATTAACATGTAGTTCCCACCACTAACAGAGGCAATTGGAGTTGCGTCTGTATAGTCACCCAATACGTTTGCGGCTCCTGGATCAAGAATCCAGTCATAGTTGTTAGCAGTATTATCAACCGTAGTCCATCCTGCAGGAAAACCACCTGTAAAATCTTCAGACCAGATAATATCTCCTGGAGCTTTGTTAGCTGAGTTTGAAGCTGCAGCTTTAGCTCCGTTATCGATTGACAATTGAGCGTTATCTTGCTCAAAAGATTTTCCGTTAAGTGATTGTCCGAAAGACAAAGAACCTACAGAAAGTGCCATAGCACATAAGTAAATTTTTTTCATAATTATTTAATTTAATAGTTAGTTCTACGAAGGTACATAAAAAAACTACTAAACGTTATTTTGGCTGGACTGATTTGGTTAAAGGTTAATTATAGAACTAAACGGTATTTTTTTGTTAAAGAAAAAGCCCAACTAGAAAATTCTAGTTGGGCTTAGTTTAAGTATTAATTTTAGAGTCTTACTCTACGATTAATTTAGTTGTTTCTCCATCAACAGTTAAGAAGTAAACTCCTTTGCTGTAATCAGATAAAG
>CAJWVX010000147.1 GCA_913048175.1 uncultured Flavobacteriales bacterium
TAAGGCGAATATTTTAATTGAATAGCCGCTTCATTTAAAACGATCCAATCCTCTTCTTCTTTAATGATTTCTCTATAAAAACCATTTGTTAAGGTTGTTTCTCTAGTGTAATTCTTTTTAGTGTTTTTAATAGCTAATCTTATTAATTTTTCAGGTAAATAATAAGGCAGAGTTTCTACCTGAAACTCTGCTAATTGATTAATCGTACTTTTTAGTATAATCTTAACTTTTTTATCTCCGGTTGTAAGGTAAACAGCCTTTTTGTATTTATTATACCCGATATAAGAGACAACCAACGTATCTAATCTAGGATATTGAATATTCTTTAATGTTTTCAATTCAAATACTCCATTTTCATTGGAGGTTGTTCCAACTTTAGCATTCATTAAATAAATTGAGGCATAAGGAAGTACTTCTCCCTTTTTGTTTTTAATTACACCTTCTATCCCTTGTGAAAAAAGAACATAAATATTTAAGAACACTAATATAAAAGTGAATACAAATTTCATCTATTTTTTTGCTTTAATAATATTAAATCTCTAACTGCTTAGTCAACTCAGCCAAACCTTCTTCAAAACTAACAGGGTTATACCCTAAATCGTTAATTGCTTTATCTAAAACAAAACCAGTTTTTGGTGGTCGTTTTGCTGCCTGATTTAATGATGCTGTTTTAATAGGTGTAATAATAGACTTATCTAGCCCGTAAAAATCTGCTACTTTATAAACTAAATCAATAATACTCATCACATCTTTTCCTGAAAGATGAAATATTCCTTCAGCTTCTTTTTGGGCTATTAAGTAACAACCCATTGCTAAATCTTCTGCTAATGTTGGAGAACGAAATTGATCGTCAACTATCGTTAAAGGATTTCCTTTTTCTAAAGCTTCTTTAGCCCAAAGCACAATATTAGAACGACTCATATCATCTGCAATTCCGTAAACAATAATTGTTCTCGCTATACTCCACTTAATCTTACTTGCTTCTAATAATTTTTCTGCCTCATATTTTGACTCTCCGTAATAGCTTAAAGGATTAGGTTGGTCATCTTCCTTATAAGGTCCATCCTTTCCATCAAAAACAAAATCTGTAGAAAGATGTATTAAATGTGAATTATTCTTCTCTGCAGCTTCAATAAAATACTTAACAGCATTTACATTTAAATCCCAACACAATTCTTTGTCAGATTCGCAAGCATCAACATTAGTCATTGCTGCGGTATTAATTATTGCATCGGGTTGAAACCCATCAACAACATTTAACACTTCTGTTCTATTTGTAATATCTAAAGATTGGTAGTGATAGCCTTCTTTAATATTAAATCTATTTTCTCCTTTTGAAGTTGCTAAAAGTTCAACATTATCTTTTTTAGATAATAATTGAATTAGTTTTTGACCTAAAAGGCCATTACTTCCTGTAACTAATATTTTCAATATATTTATTTTTTAACCGCTAAGAAATCAAAGGTTTTAGGCTAAGATCACAAAGAGTTTTTAATTCTTAAGAATTCAAGTATTTACACTTATTTTCTTTATGAATTCTAGAAACTCTTTACGGCAAATTTTTATTCTGTTCTATAGTGACTTTAACGCCTAATTATCTAATAAATTTTGCTGAGTAGCAAATTCTCTAAAAGCATCAATTTGTTCTAGAGTACCTAAAACAAATATTTTTGCCAATGGAGTAATAATAGTATCTGGTGAAGGATTAATAATATATTCACCATCTCTAGTTCTAAAACCAACAATGTTAGCTCCCGACTTATCTCGTATTCCTAACTCTCTAATTGATTTATTCTTTAGCGAATCTGGCAAGTTTTCAAATGTAATTTCTTCTAAATTAACAGAACTAGTTCCTTGCCCCATAACATAATCCATAAACTCGATTACATCAGGTTTAATAACTAAAGAAGCCATGTGTGCTCCACCGATCTTATCAGGCATTATTACATTGTCGGCTCCAGCTCTCTTTAATTTTTTATCAGAATTATCTTTAGAAGCTCTGCTAATAATTAATAAATCAGGATTCATTTCTCTTGCTGTTAACACTACAAAAAGGTTATCGGCATCTTTAGGTAAGGTTGTAATTAACGAAGTAGCAGTTGCAATTCCTGCTCTCTCTAAATCTTTATCTAAAGTAGCATCCCCTTCAATAAAAAGGATATCATGCTCCTCCCGTAAAGCCTCATTTAGATCTTTATCTTGTTCTATAACAATATATTTTCTGCGATGAGCTTTAAGCTCTACTGCAGCTTGCATGCCGTTTCTACCGTAACCGCAAATTATTGTATGACCAGATATTTTATTCACTTTTTTATTTATTCTTAAATCTCTAAAATAGATTTTATACTCTCCATCTAATATATAATTAGAAATAGATGTTACCGCATATACAAATGTACTAAAGCTAAAGATAATTAAAAATGCAGTAAAAACTCTACCAACATCAGATAAAGGTCTAACCTCATTAAATCCAACTGTAGAAATAGTAATTACAGTCATATAAAATGCTTCTCCCAAAGAATAATCTTCTATAAAAATAAATCCAGTAATTCCAACAAATAGAATTGTTATAAGAAGGAGTAAAGCAATGTAGACTTTTCTAAAATAAGTAAAATTGAACATAGTTTACTTTAGATATCCCAAACTGATTTACGTTTTTTTAACTTTAAATAATCTTTATGCTCTATAATAAAAGCCATAATTAGGTAAATAAAAATAGGAGATCCAAAAGTTAAAAAAGAAAGGTAAATAAAAGACATTCTTATTCTACTAGATTTTAGCTGAAGTTTGTCTCCCCACCAAGAGCAAACTCCAAAGGCCTTTTTTTCGAAATATGATAGAATTTTAATAATCATTGTTGGAGTATTTTATTTCCGATACTGCAATTTAAACATTTTTTCTGAGAACAATAATTATTCTTTAACTCCAACAAAGATTGAGTTTGCATGGCATTACTAGTTTTAAGCCCTAATTCATTCCATTTTTTGATAATTGAATTATTCTCTGCTTTAATACTTTCAAGCAAATTTAAAGATTTATCAACTAATTCTTCTTTCTGGTTCTTTTTTCCATAAACAAAAGTGAAAGGTACAATAACATTAATAATGATACTATTTATTGTATTAATCCCAATTTTCTTCTTTTTATCTTCTTCAACCAATTTCCCGAATTGATAATGACAGTTCCAATACTCAGAAGCTTCTACTTTAAAAATATCTTGAATTTCTTTTATTGATTCTGTTTCTATCATTTTAGAAAACATCCTAGTTTCCCTACTTAACAAGTTCGCCAATTGCGAAATTCTTAAAGTCGGGAAATTACTTGGTCGCATTCTAAGCATTTTCCAAACACTATTATCTAAAGATGTTAAATCAAATTTTGATTTAAGAAAATGATATTCTTTTTTAAGCTTTAGAAAATACTCATCTTCAACATCACTATCCAAATAACCTCCCTGACCAAAAAGTAAGGCTTCTATCGAAAACAAATCGTGATGCTTTTCAATTATTTTAAGCGGAGTATTTTTTACTAATAACTCAAATGGTAAAGCATTTACCTTTAACCCAAAATACTTAAACAGGTATTGGTAAAACGTTTCTTCCCAATCATTTTTATTAAGATTAAGTGTTCCCTCTATTTCAGCAGATTTACGTTCCAACCGCTCAATTGCCAAACGATTAATCCATGATTGAACAGTAAACTCATCAACTGTTTTTATTTGCTCTCCACAAGGGACCGTATCGGTCTGATGAACAAGATGTTTGTACTTAATTATTACTTTTTCATCTATTAAGCCATTCAACTCTAATGTAGGAATAGCATTTCCAGCCTTATCTAAAATCTGTTTATCATTATTGTAAACAACGTGAAGAATCACATTATCATAAGCTTTATCATTTTGATGCTTGTGCTTCATCCAATCAGAAGAATTTATATGAAGTTCAATATTTCCCGCCCAAATGGTTTTACCAATTTTAACTTTACCATTAAAAAAATCGGGCCCAGCATCAGTATTATGCATCCCAAAGTTTAACACCTCAATTTCTTTATCATTTTGCGTGATAAGGTTTGAAGTATCAAACAATTTATACTTCCAAATGTAATGAAGAAAATCCTCTTTCAAAGGGAAAATACTAAAATAATTGAATTAAATGATGTTAGAAATAAATGCTTTAATAAACTAATATTCTGACATATTACATAAGCAATCTATCATACAATCATTATTAAACTAAAACATAATACTATTCAAAATCTTCTGGATCAACTGAATCACCTCCTTGAGGTCTTCTAGCTTCCATACTTTTCTTAGTCGCTTTTGAAACATCTGCAGCTTTAGTTGTTTTGGTTATTGTATCGGCTGAAAGTAAGCTTGATTGAATTTGAGTTTGAAGATCACCAACACTACTTGGAGAATAAGGCATGAAAATAGTATTCACTCCATCTTCAGCTAAACGACTAATCGTATCATAATGCTGTGTCATAAATAACATATTCATTACCTCACGACCAGTAACACCATCTTCCATAGCACCTCTTACTTCTTCTACAGAATTTTTTAAACCATTTGCTATTGCAACACGTTGTGCAGCAATACCTTCCCCTTGTAGTTTTTTACTAGTAGCTTCTGCTTCTGCTGCTGCAACTACTTTAATTTTATCTGCTTCAGCATATTCCTTAGCTGCTTCTTTCATTCGTTTTGCAGCATTAATCTCATTCATTGCATGCTTCACTTTTGCATCTGGATCAATATCTGTAATTAAAGCTTTTACGATAGCAAAACCATATTCTGCAATGGTTTCTGACAACTCTTTTTGAACGGCTTGCGCTATTTTATCTTTTTCACTAAACACATCATCTAATAACATATTGGGAACTTCAGAACGAATAGAATCAAATACATAAGACTGAATCTGACGAGCAGGATTATCAAACTTATAAAAAGATTGTCTTATCCCTTCGTTACTTTCTACAACATAATACTGAACAGAAACAATCATACGAACAAATACATCATCCTTTGTTTTTGTTTCTACTTCTACTGGCAACTCCATCACCCTGAGGTTAACGGTACCAGCTTTCTTATCTATAATAGGAATTTTAAGATTAAATCCAGAACTCGCTACCTTATGAAACTTTCCTAAACGTTCAATTACTACTGCTGTTTTTTGTTTTACGATAAAGAATAATCCTGTAATGAAAAGAACTGCTAATACTGCTAAAATGATTTTAAAAATAATTTCTGGTCCCATGTCTTGTTTAATTTAAAATGAATGAAAAATATTGAATCCTACCCTAATAATTCTTTTAACAAGATAGCCATTTCTTTTTGAATTTCCAAAGCAGAATTTCTTGCTGAATCCGCAAAATTTTGATCTTTACCTGCATAAATAATTCCTCTTGAAGAATTAACTAACAAACCACAATCTTTGTTCATACCGTATTTACATACTTCAGACAAAGAACCTCCCTGTGCTCCAACTCCTGGTACTAATAAAAAGCTATCAGGAACGATATTTCTTATCTCTGTAAATATTTCTGGTCTTGTAGCACCAACAACATACATTAAATTTTTATCGTTGCCCCAATTTTTAGATTGTTTCAAAACCTTTTCAAACAACTGTTCTTTCCCATTATTAAAAAACTGAAAATCATCAGCACCTTTGTTTGAAGTAAGTGCTAAAAGAATTACCCATTTATCTTCAAACTCTAAAAATGGCATTACAGAGTCACTTCCCATATATGGTGCAACAGTTACTGAATCAAAATTTAGTGTATTTAAAAACGCATTAGCATACATCTTAGAAGTATTACCAATATCACCTCTTTTTGCATCTGCAATGGTAAAAATATCCTTTGGAATATAATCAATAGTCTTCTCTAAACTCTCCCAGCCTTTTGAACCTAAACTTTCGTAAAATGCAGTATTAGGTTTGTAAGCAACACACAAATCTTTAGTTGCATCAATAATTTTTTTATTAAATTCAAAGATTGGGTCTTCTTCTTCTAATAAATGTTTAGGGATTTTATCAATGTCAGCATCCAAACCAATACATAAAAATGATTTCTTTATTTTAATCTGATTTATTAATTCTTGCTTATTCATAATCTATTAACTATCAAGTCCTGCTGCAAGCTTTTCAGAATTTTCGGCAATTTTTAATCCTTCAACTATCTCATCAATATCACCTGCAATAATATTATCTAAACTATATAATGTTAAACCAATTCTATGATCGGTAACTCTTCCTTGCGGATAGTTATAAGTTCTAATTTTTGCAGATCTATCACCAGTAGAAACTTGCGATTTTCTATTTGTTGCTCGTTCTAATTCCTTTTTAATTACTTCTGCTTCATAAAGTCGAGCTCTCAAAACTTTTAATGCCTGTGCATAATTTTTAATTTGAGAACGACCATCCTGACACTCTACAACAGTATTTGTTGGAAGGTGAGTTAAACGAACAGCAGATTCTGTCTTATTTACGTGCTGACCACCTGCTCCAGATGATCTATAAGTATCCTTTCTAATGTCTTCTTTCCTTACAACAACATCAACTTCTTCTGCTTCTGGTAAAACTGCCACAGTTACTGCTGAGGTATGCACTCGTCCTTGTGTTTCTGTTTTAGGAACTCTTTGAACTCGATGAACACCAGACTCAAACTTTAAAACACCGTATACATTTTCTCCTTCAACACTAAATGAAACCTCTTTAAACCCTCCAGAAGTTCCTTCTTGCATTGTAATCGTTTCTGTTTTCCAACCTTTCCTTTCTAACCACTTTATGTACATTCTGTACAAATCTCCAACAAAGATACTTGCTTCATCTCCACCAGCACCGGCTCTTATCTCAATAATAACATTCTTGCTATCTTCCTCATCTTTAGGAATCAACATAATCTTTACTTCTTCATCCATTTTGGATTTTTCGGAAAGTAATTCATCTAATTCCATTTTAGCCATATCTACAAACTCTCGGTCTGTTTCTGTAGCTATAATTTCTTTTGATGCTGCTATATTATCTATGACATCCCTATACCTATTGTAAACCTTTACAATAGTACCTAACTCTTTATATTCACGATTAATCTTTACATAACGAGTCATGTCCGAAATAATCTCAGGATCTACAATTTGCTCGCTAACCTGATCATAACGAATACTAATCTGTTCTAATTTCTTTAATAAACTACTCATCTTATCTTAGTTATAAACGAACTCTCCAAATTCACTTTTAATTGTTAATTGCTTTTTACCTTGTGCTTCTACTCTACCAACAATTTTAGCATCAACATTAAATGATTTTGAAATAGCAATAATATCGTTTGCAATTCCTTGAGGAACATAAATTTCCATTCTATGTCCCATATTAAATACCTTATACATTTCTTTCCAATCTGTACCAGACTGTTCATGTATCATTTTAAACAATGGTGGCACATCAAACATGTTGTCTTTTACAATTTGTAGATCATCTACAAAATGTAAAATTTTTGTTTGAGCTCCTCCACTACAATGAACCATACCGTGGACATTTCCATGGTGGTTATCTAATATATTTTTTATAATCGGTGCATAAGTCCTAGTTGGTGATAAAACCATTTTACCAGCATTTAAGGGAGCACCTTCAACATTATCAGTCAATCCGTAACTACCAGAATAAACCAAATCACTTGGTACGCTAGGATCAAAAGTTTGAGGATACTTTTCTGCAACAGATTTATTAAAAACATCATGTCTTGCAGATGTTAAACCGTTACTTCCCATCCCTCCATTATACTCATTTTCGTAAGATGCTTGCCCGAATGATTCTAATCCAACAATTACATCTCCAACTACAATATTTGCGTTATCTATAATGTCAGCCCTTTTCATACGACACGTAACCGTAGAATCAACAATAATAGTTCTCACCAAATCTCCAACATCAGCAGTTTCACCACCTGTTGAATGAATTCCTATTCCTTGACTTTTTAAATCTTCTAATAATTCTTCTGTACCATTAATCAAAGCCGCTAAAACTTCTCCAGGGATCAAATTCTTATTTCTTCCAATTGTAGATGATAATAAAATATTATCTACAGCTCCAACACACAATAAATCATCAATATTCATTATTAACGCATCCTGAGCAATCCCTTTCCAAACTGTAATATCTCCAGTTTCTTTCCAATAAGCATATGCTAAAGATGATTTTGTTCCTGCTCCATCAGCATGCATAATAACACAATAATCGGAATCGCCTGTTAAATGATCTGGAATAATTTTACAAAAAGCTTTAGGGAACAACCCCTTATCAATATTCTTTATCGCATTGTGTACATCTTCCTTATCGGCAGAAACACCTCTTTGCATATATCTTCCAGATTTATCCATTCTTCTCAATTTTTCACAAATTTAATACT
>CAJWVX010000148.1 GCA_913048175.1 uncultured Flavobacteriales bacterium
TAATGTTTATGAAAATTTAATCCTAATTTTTGTTAAAAATTAAACACATAACTGTTAATAAGTTCGATCTTTCGAACTAATGGAAACTAACCATTAATTAGGTATGACGTAAAAAATAGATAAAAGGATGTTTCTGATCCTAAAAAATTATCAAGAACTATTGCAATCCTAAAATAAACGCGACAGTATCTACTCCATCTGCATAATCGCTTAAACCAGGGCATTGAGCCTCTCCAAAAGCTAATGTCTTTAAAGGTGAGTTATTACTAGAAACAACACATTGCAACTCTTCTTTATTTTTTGATAAATGATTATCTAATTCATTAATACTTGAATAAAACTCGTAATTCATAACACCTACTGGAGAGACAAAACTTGCTTCTTCTTTTAACAAAAGAAAGCCATTATCTAATAACTGATTACTTCCCATTAGATATACAGCCTTGTTATAATCATAGTTGTTGGCATATTTATTATTCTGAGTTATATCTTGAAAATCATCTAATATAGATTCAAAAAAAGTATCTATTTTATATCCTTTAGGAAAATAAAGTTTAGAAACACTTCTACACCCTAATCCATAGTACTGAAAAATATCTTTCCCCAAAGCCTTTATCTCTTCAACGCCATCTTTTTCACTTACAATAGCAACTGAACTCCTATTCTTTCTAATTATATTAGGATATTTCCCAAAATACTGATCAAAGTAACGAGCAGTATTATTACTTCCAGTAGCTATAACTGCATCAAATCCATCAAGCCTTTCAACAAATTGAATCTTATCTGTAAATAGTGGTTCAATATGAATTAGTATCTCCCCTATTTTTCTTATTAATGTATTATCAGCTTTTGCTAGTTTAGCCTGAATAATATTTCCTGTAATTAATACTGATAGAAAATCATGAAAACCAACTAATGGTATATTCCCTGCCATAATAACTCCAATTGTCTTTTTAGAATCATTCTTAATAGTGTAATGAGAAATCCATTTACTTAGGTTTTCTAGTGATAATGAGTGTGCATTTTCAACAACAGAGTTTATCACATTACCCTTATCAAACCAACCGTTATATGCCTTTTGCCTTAATATTAATTCTTCAAAAACAGAATAATATTTATCGTTTAATATTTGTAATGATTCTTCTTTTTTGCCTGATTTGAACTGTTTTAAAAATAATCCTAATTGAACAAACCCTTTTATTCTTTTTTCTAAACTCATTTAATTATATTTGTAGACGAAATTACGAACATTAAATACTTTAAAGTAATGGCAATTATAATAACTGACGAATGTATTAATTGTGGGGCATGCGAACCAGAATGTCCTAACAATGCAATTTACGAGGGTGGAGACGAATGGAGAGTAAGTGATGGAACTGAAGTTTCAGGAGACTTCAAACTAATGGATGGATCAAGCGTTGATGCTGATGCAACACAAGAGCCTGTAAGCTTAGACTTCTACTATATTTCTGCTGACAAGTGTACAGAATGTAAAGGTTTTCATGATGAGCCTCAATGTGCTGCTGTTTGTCCTGTTGACTGTTGTGTAGATGATGAAGATATCAGAGAATCTGATGAGGAATTATTAGCTAAAAAAGACAAAATGCACCTTTAATATTTATTGGTACAATATTAGTATTTAAAAACCGTGTATTAATAGTACACGGTTTTTTTGTGGTTAACACCCACAGGTAATTATTTATTAGTTTTACTTAAAGTCTTAAATTCAATTGACATACTCAAAATACATACTGGCCTTCTTTGTGATTTTTAGCACTAGCCTATTTGCTCAAAAAACAACAACAGAATTCGATAAAAGCATAAAATCATTAAATGATTTAGGAAGACGAGTTATTGACAGCGAAACAGATGAGGAAAAATACTCAGCCAATAAAGAACATACTTCTGTCTTAAAAGGTTTAATTAGTAAGGACGGTTCTTTTGATTATAATTTTGAATCTTTAAAAACAATAAGTGTTTTACAAGCAAATAATTTGAAGATTTACAATTGGGCAATCCCATTAACCGATGGAACTTTTGAATTTTTTGCTTTTTTACAAATTAGAAAATCTAAAACCGAATTCGATATTATTGAGTTAATTGATAAATCTGATCAAATTAAATCTCCTGAAAACAAAGTACTAACAGCAAAAAGTTGGTACGGAGCATTATACCACAAATTGATATTCAATAAAAAATTAGGAAAAAAATATTACACCCTTTTAGGCTGGGATGGAAATAATAATTTAACAGAGAAAAAAATAATTGATGTTATTAATATCTCAAATAATGGAATGATAAAATTTGGCGCTCCAATTTTCAAAACTAAAAAGAAAACTAAAAAACGTATGATTTTTGAGTATTCTGAAAACGTTGTAATGTCATTAAAATATCATGAAAAATTAGAGAAAATTGTTTATGATGTTCTGAAACCAGCCAGTTCAAAACTTAAAGGTATTTACGAGTATTACGGACCATCATTAGAAATGTTTGATGCGTTATACATAGAAAACAAAAAATGGAATTACCAAAATGATATTGACATCAAATTAGAACCTAGCATAAAGGACTCTTACTGGAAGAAACCCAAACAAGCAATTGTTCGTTAAAATAAAAAAGCCGAATCAAATTTAACTCGGCTTTTCCTTTTAAAATATATTATTATCACCCACCTTTCTTGGAAGGCATTGATGTTTGTCCACCACCTTTTGCCGATTTTACTTTAGGAGTAGATTTTTTAGCAACTGGCTTTTTAGGCGCAGCTTTTTTCTTTGGCTTAGCTTCAGTTTTATCAGTTGGCTTAGCATCTTTTTCATCCTTATCAGGAACTAACAAGCCTTTTTCAACCAACACATTAAACCACTGAAACATTTTCTTTAAATCTGAATTATACACTCTATCAGAATCGTAGTTTGGAACTACATCAGCCATAAAACTCCTCAACTCTTCTGGAGCAGCTTTATGATTAACAGCAACTTTACCCTCAGTTTTTTTAAATATTACGCCATAAATTTCCTCTAATGGCATATCTCCATCGTTAGTATATATACTAATATCACTAAGAGCACTTACCTTATCAGTTGCATGAATTGGTACTCTTTTGCCATCATTAATAGATTCTACTATCAATCCATTTTTAATTTGAGAAAGCACTTTGTATAATCCCGGCTTACCGGTAACTGAAATAATTGAGTCTAAATTCATATCTAATTTTTATGGATAACAAATGTAGCAAAAAATAGGCTTAACATTTATAATTTATTTAGTATATTAAATTTAGGATAAAGTTAACTATAACAATAGCAACAACAAATATTAAATTATATTTTAAAATGTTAGCCCCATTTTTAAACTTAAAAATAAGGTGAGCCGTTAAAAAAAAGAATATAGAAATCATCGGAATAAGAGCAGGATATAAGTAAAAGCATTCTGAAAAGTTTCCTTTAAGTAATGCTAAAAAAGAACGTTGCATACCACAACCAAAACAATCTAAACCAAAAAACTTCTTATAAGGACAAGAGAGTATATTGTTTTCTAGCCAATTGATTATACCCATCGTGATTAAATGATAGAGTGAATTAATACAAAAATGATTAAATAAAGAATCTAATCTTAAAGTTTAGACTCTTCCTTTAAAAGCTTTCCATCTTTGTAAATGTTAGTTTTCAATAAATCACCCTTCTTATCGTACAAATAATATTTACCCTCAATTAATTGGAAATCTTTAAAAAATCCATCTTTTAATAATTTTTGATCTTTGTTATATAGTTTATGCTCACCATTTCCATCCCAAACTTCATTAATAACATCAAGTTTAATTACTTTCTCTTTTACATCTAATTCCCTATAACGTTTACGAGAATCAGTAACATAAACACTACTTTGATAATCAAACATTATTTTTTTATAAAATTCTGCAGCTTTCACTTGATCATTAAGGTGATTATCGAAAATCAATGCTAAATTATAAATTGCATCATCCGCCAAAATATCATAAGAATAATATTTAATTATAGCTTCTAAATTTTTTATTGACTCTACATACTTTTTTTGCTTGTAATTAATCTGATAACGTTTATATAAAATATCATCGGCAATAGTATGATCGGGATACCCTAAAATCAACGAGTCTAACATCCACAAAGCCTCATCATTTTTATTCTGGAAAGCCAATAAATCTGCAGTAGCAAACATTAATAAAGGAGCTTCAGTTGTATCAATACCGATATTATCTGTTATTAAAATTGATAGTTGCATCGCATCATTAGAAATCAACTTAGAAGTAGAGGCTTTTAAAACATCTAACTGTGTTTTAGACCAAGCAAAATCTCCTGTATAAAAAGATATTTTAGCATTTTTAAACTTAGCTTGCTCACCTAATCTATCATACTTAAACTCTTTTTCAACTTGAGAATAAAGTAATGATGCCTCCCAAATATCACCAGTAAAAAGTAATACATCAGCTAATTCAATTTTACTCTTTGCCTTATCTTGAGATTTTAATCGAGGAATAGCCAACACCTCTTTTAAAAGCGATACCGCCTCACTAGTATTATGTAAATAAAAAGCTTCTATATGTGCTAGTCCATTTAATAAAGAAGCAGTAATTGCAGTTTTACCTAATTCTATAAGAGTTGACTTATAAGCGGCTTCTAAACCCTCTAAATCTTCTATACCATAAGAGTTTGAAGTAATTATTTTTTTATTATAAACATTAACCAACTCCATTTTACTACTAATGTAATAATAACTATCAGCTCCTTTATCAATCAAATACTGGTAACATTTAACTGCCGTTTTATAATCTTTGTTTTCTAAACTTAGCTTTGCTAACGCATCAATCCTTTTTCCCAATTCCTTTTTTCTTTTATCCAATGCTTTAGCTTGAATAAAAGCACCTCCAAAATTATTTTCTTGAATATAGATCCAAATTAACATTTCAGAGAACACTTTTTTATCAGAATTCTTCTGAATCCTTCCAATAAGCATGGATTTTAAAAGAGATTTATCATCTCCGTCCTCTCCATTAACCAATGTAGTTTGTAGGGCATTTTGCACACTCTGAATGTACGATTCTTGATAATCCAAAAGATCTAAATACTCCTCTAACATGGCCTCTGTATTTCCTTGAGCATAATAAACTTGTGCTAGCTCAAAATTAAAAGGATAGGTTCCTTTTAAAAGCTTCCTACCTTTTTTATAGGCAAGAATAGCATAATCAGTTTTCTTATACTTTAAGTATCCATTAGCTAAATCTATAATTTGCTGATTACTTGGCGATAACAACTTTAACCCTTTTTCGTAAGCCTGCTTACTTTTAGAGCCTTGAGCTGAAACTTCATACAGATTACCAAGATCAGTATAAAACTGAAGTTGATAAGAATTACGTTTAATTTCTCTTTTGATTAGTTTTTCAGCATTTCTATACTCTTCTAGTACTGTTAAACAATTTAGCAGCCTAGTATAGTATACTGGAGATTTTGATTTATCAAAAAGTTTTTGATAATAAACTACAGCCTTGTTGTATTCTTTATTTGAATAGTATTGATCTGCTAGTCTGCTATCAGTATTTTTTTGAGCTATCAATTTTTCTGATTGCGTGAACACAATCAAAACGAAAAAGAATATTTTTAAAAAATTACTCATTTTTTGCTGCTCTAATCCTTCTCTTTTCAATTAGCTCTAATAATTCTGGCCTCTCTAATTCATATTTACTTATTGCTACATCAAAGTTTCCTATCGCTTTATTTATTTGATGAATTAAACCTTCATAAGCTTTTTTTTCTGACTCGTAATAACTTAAATATTGTTCTTTTTTTACTAATCCATTTTCTAAATCAGTTTTTAAATTATTGAGTTGAATTTTAGAATTATCTATCTCATTAATGAAAGCTTCATAGCTTTTAGCAGTTCTAAAAATTTTCTTTTTACTTCCAAAAATGTCATCAAATCTAAAAGCTTCTTCTCTTGATAGCGTATCTGAATATTGAGTAAATTCTTTATAATCAATTTCCATTCTCTTTTTAGTCGCAAATACTCTTGAAGTATCAATTGACAATAGCATTTTCTCCGTTTCATCAACAAGAGATAAAAGTGCGTCAACTTCAATAATTTCTTTTGAGAAATTACTAGTACCACATCCTAAAAGACTGCTAACTACAATAAATAAAATTACAATATTTTTCATTCTTTTATTAATTTATAATATCAAAACCAGTGTAAGCCACCAACGCTTTTGGAATTTTTATCCCTGCTTCTGTTTGGTTATTTTCTAGCAACGCAGCCATAATTCTTGGTAACGCTAAAGCACTTCCGTTTAGTGTATGAACCAACTGCATTTTACCTCCAGTATCTTTATACCTGCATTTTAATCTGTTGGCCTGAAAAGTTTCAAAATTAGAAACTGAACTTACTTCCAACCATTTTTCTTGAGCCGTTGAATAAACTTCCAAATCAAAAGTTAAAGCTGCAGTAAATCCTAAATCACCTCCACAAAGTTTTAAAACTCGATAAGGTAACTCTAATTTATTTAATAAACCCTTTACATGTTCAACCATATTATCTAGAGTTTCATAAGACTTATCAGGATGTTGAATTTGAATAATCTCTACTTTATCAAATTGATGTAAACGATTTAACCCTCTAACATCACTTCCATAAGAGCCTGCTTCTCTTCTAAAACATGGCGTATAGCCAGTATTTTTAATCGGAAAGTCATTTTCTTTTAATATAACATCTCTATAAATATTTGTAATAGGCACCTCAGCTGTAGGTATCATGTACAAGTTGTCTTCTGGCATGTAATACATTTGCCCTTCTTTATCTGGCAATTGGCCTGTACCATAAGCAGATGCTTCATTAACCATTAATGGTGGAATAACTTCTTCATATCCATTTTCTGTTGCTTGATCCAAGAAGAAATTAATTAATGCTCTTTGCAACCTTGCTCCTTTTCCTCTATAAATCGGAAAACCTGCACCTGTTATTTTAACACCTAATTCAAAATCAATTAGATTATACTTTTTTGCTAATTCCCAATGAGGTATAGCGTTTTCATGTAAAACAGGAATGTCACCTTCCTCAAAAATTGTTTCATTATCATCCTCACTTTTCCCTGGAGGAACAATTTCGTTAGGAACATTAGGCAATTGATATAATAAACCTTTCAACTCCTCAGCAATCTTGTTCTGCTCTTCTTTTAATAAAACACCACTTTCTTTAAGCGTTTTTGTTTGTTCTTTAGCAGCAATAGCCTCTTGCTGTTTACCTTCTTTAAAAAGTTGCCCTATTTCTTTAGCTAATTTATTCCCTTCAGCCAATTGAGCATCTAAAGCTTGTTGAGTAGATTTCCTATCATCATCCAATTTAATAATTTGGTTAATAATTTCTTCTCCATCAAAATTTCTTTTTTTATATCGCTCTAAGATTAAATCTCTATGTTCCCTAATGTATGTTGTTTGTAACATGCTAACTTTTAAATTTTAAATCGCTTTCAACAAAAATACTGATAAGAGATTTATAAAAAAAAACTCCTGTACCTAAGTTATAGATACAGGAGCAATTTATAAGATTGTAAATAAATCTGTTCTATTCAGTGATTGGATCAACTGAAACGTATGATTTATTGTTTCTTTTTTTTCTGAAACTAACTACACCATCAACCAATGCAAATAAAGTATGATCTTTACCAATACCTACATTTACACCTGGATTGTGTTTAGTACCTCTCTGACGAACAATAATATTCCCTGCTATTGCAGCTTGTCCACCATAAATTTTTACTCCTAATCGTTTCGATTCTGATTCTCTACCATTTTTCGAACTACCGGCTCCTTTCTTATGTGCCATAATATTATAATTTTATCCAATCAATAATGATTGGGAAGTTTTATTACTTAGCTGACTCGTCAGCTTTTTTAGTTACTTTTTTAGCTGCTGCTTTTGGAGCTGCTTTTTTTACTGCAGGTTTCTTATCCGCTGGAGCCTTAGCTTCTGCCTTTGGAGCTTCTACTTTTACTTCCGCTTTAGGCTCTGCTTTTTTAGCAGCTGTCTTAGCACCACCTTTTTCAGAAATACCTTCAACTTGAATTTTAGTTAAATACTGACGATGTCCGTTTTTAACTTTATACCCTTTTCTTCTTTTCTTTTTAAACACGATAACTTTATCGTCCTTAAGGTGCTCTACGATCGTTGCAGAAACGCTTGCACCTGCTATAACTGGGGCGCCTACATTCACTTTTCCTTTGTCATCGATTAAAAGAACATTATCAAAAGAAACTTTCGCCCCTTCTTTTCCTTCTAAACGGTGTACAAAAAGCTGTTGGTCTTTTTCAACTTTAAATTGTTGCCCTGCTATTTCAACTATTGCGTACATTATTATATAATTTT
>CAJWVX010000149.1 GCA_913048175.1 uncultured Flavobacteriales bacterium
ATATCTACTTGCAGATAGTTAGAATAATTATCAATTGAGTTTTTAGATGACCCAGTAGGGATAAACTCAATATTATATTGTTTAAGAAAGTAAGCAATATGCCTTCCCAAATAACCATTTGCACCAAAGAGTATTGCTCGTTTATTCATATTCATATTTTTACTCCAATTACACACACATCATCAATCTGTTCAAGATTCCCTTTCCATGTTAAAAAAGTATCCTCAATAATGTACTTTTGATCTTCCATATTTTCATCTTGAATACTTAATAGCAATTCTCTAAAAGACTTTGCTTTAAACTTCTTCCCTTTTTTTCCACCAAATTGATCTATATATCCATCTGAAAAAATATAAATAGAATCTCCTTTTTCTAATTCTAAAGTGTGTGTAGTATAAGGTGCAGGGTTATCAAATTGACCAATTGGTTGTTTATTAGCTTTGGTTTCTAAAACTTCTCCTTTTCGAATAATCCACAATGGGTTATGAGCTCCAGCGTATTTTAACGTATTTCCTTCTAATGAACAAAGTGCTATATCCATTCCATCCATTACATCTTCTTCTGATTTCTCAAATTCTTCAATTACAATCTCTCTGGTCTTATCTAAAATTTGTCCAGGGTCTGCTATACCATATTCTCTCACACTTCTGTTTAAGGCATTGTTACAAACTACAGAAACCATTGCTCCAGGAACTCCATGTCCAGTACAATCTGCTGCTGCATACAAAACAGCACTTCCTTTTTTATGCATCCAATAAAAGTCTCCTGCTACAATATCTTTTGGTTCATAAAACACAAAAGAGTTTTTTAATGCTAATTGAAATTCAGAATACTGTGGTAAAATTGCTCGCTGAATCCGTTTTGCGTAGGTAATACTATCCGTAATCTCGAGACTCTTTTCTTCTATAACTTTATTTTTATCAGCTAACTCTAGATTACTTTTCTTTTTAACCTGATACCCTCTTAATACTACAATTACCACAATAAGCAAAAGTATTGAACCTACAACACCAATATATGAATACAGTTTTTGGGCTTTAATTTCTTGACGATACTTTATTTCTTTAATCTTAGCATTCTCAGCAGATTTCAAGCTATCAGTAATCATTTTTTTATCATATTCATACTGATATTGCTTTTGAATTACTACTTCTTTAACACTATTATTCTCAACACTGTCTTGCATTTTGTAAAAAAGCTTTTGCATAGAATATGCGCTCCTATAATCACTCTTTAAAATAGCAATCTTCTCTAAAGCATTTGCTGCATTTTTTATAACTTCAGTAAAGCCTATTTTTCTAGCTAAAATAATACTTTCATTGCCGTACTTTTCAGCTAATAAAATATTACCTAGTCTCCTATAAATATTACTTATTTCATAAGCAGAACTAGCTTTTCCTTCAAGATCATCTGACTCATTAAATACATTATATGCTATTTTAAACTCTTTTAAAATCAACTCTAATTCTGTTGTATTGTTATCTTTTACTAATTCTAGCTTAATCGAACTATAATTAGAGAGAGACAGAGCTTCTCCTTTTTTATATCCAATATTATTATAAATTTCACTTGATTGTTGGTAGTAATCTATTGCCAATTTAAGTTTTTTTTGCTTTTGATATACTGATCCAATATTACTATACAATCTTCCTACCCCTTTTTTTGTTCCATCTCTCTTCTCAATAATTAAGGCATCTATATAATACTTCAATGCTTTATCATATTCTTTTAAAGTATAATAAATACCTCCAATATTATTTAATGCAAGAGCTATATCGTTCTGATCTTTAAGTATTTTTTTCAACCTTAATGACTCATGATAACACTCTAAAGCACTTAAAATATCTCCTTGCCTCTTATGTATATAACCTAAATTATTTAAAGCTGTTGATACAACCTCTTTATCACCTATCTCGTTAGATAATTCAATTGATTTTTCGAAATAATATATTGCTTTATCTACTTTGTTTTTACTGAAAAAATAAAATCCAGAATTGTTATAAGCGGATGATAATTGTTTAACATAAATCTTTTCGTAAATATGCTTTTGAGATAATTCTTGAGCCTTATTTTTTAATATCTCATTGTACTTTACCCAAATATCATCTTCACATAATGAAATAAGTGTGGTTAACTTATTTAACTTTGAGCTATCTTCTTTTTCAAGATGATACTCATTTAATAATGAATCAATGGCACTCCTATCGGGTTGACTCAAAGTGTTTAAGTCTAATGAATCAACTAAGTAATATTCTTTATCTGCATAATCTTGACTAAACAGATTGGCACAAGCTACCAACAGGAATAAAGTAACGAGCCCTATTTTCAAGTTACTTAATATCAATTTAAAGTTTTATGAATTATATAAGTTGGACGCTGTTTTACGCTTTCAAAAGTTCTACCAACATATAAGCCAACCATTCCTAATACAGAAATAATAATTCCAGAGAAAAAGCTAATCAACAAAGCTAAGCTCGCCCACCCTTCTGCTTCAACATCACTAAACACATATAGAATAACCATAGTAAGTGCTGCGCAAATTGATAGAAACGAAAGCAACACTCCAAACTTTACAGTTAAACGTAAAGGCTTATCAGAAAAAGTTAAAATTGTATCCATTGCCAAACGCATACGTTTTCCGAAAGAATAAGAAGAACTACCATCCTCTCTTTCTGCATGTTCAATGCTAACTTTAGCATAGTTAAATCCTACAAGTTGCTGCAACATTGGATAATATCTATTATGATCTTTAACCTCAGCCATTGCCAATACAGCCTTTCTTTGGTAACAAACAAAATTAGCCACTGACCTATCTTGCTTTGTTTCTGTAAGATATCCTAAGGTAGAATAAAATACACGAGAGAGAAACATCTTAAAGAAATCATCCTGTCTATTTTTTCTGCTTGCTACAACAATCTCATAACCTTCTTTAGATTTAGAAAGTAATTTTTCTATCTCTTCTGGTTGATCTTGTAAATCACAATCCATTGTAATAATATACTCACCAGTACTTATATCTAAACCAGCCTGAATGGCGTGTTGTTGACCGTAATTACGACTCAACTTTACTCCTTTTACTTTTGAGTTTTTACTGCAATTTTCTTGAATCTTAGCCCAAGACTTATCAGGACCACAATCTTCAACTAAAATAATTTCGTAGTTATCAGTTAATTTAGAAACAGCAGTAACAATTCGGTCTACCAAATTATCGATGATGGTTTCTGCTCTGTAAACAGGACTAACAATTGATATTTCTACTTGGTTGTTCATTTAATTGCTCTAATATAATATTGTGCTCCAATTGGACACCAAGATAACAATTTTTCTAACCCAAGAAATATTTTAAATAATTTATGACGAGGAAAAAACAAGGTGAAATTCAGGTTTTCGATTTTCAACCCACTTTTATTTGTTACATGTTTATTGTAAGAAGGCTTTAACAATACAGCATCCTCATCAAACTCACACTCCCTTACTACCTTTCTTGTTAATGGATTATTGGGGTTATGCTCAAAATTATAAAACCGTCCTCCTTTTTTCAATACGCGATATATTTCACTAAGAATTCCATCATGCAGCCTATGTTCTATATGGTGAAAAACCATTGAAGTAAACACAACATCAAACTGATTATCTTCAAATGGTAATTTGGATCCATCATAAGCTTTAAAAACAGCATTGATAATATTCTTTTCATTAGCTATCCCGATGCTAGCCTCAGAAACATCTGCTCCACATATACTTGCCTTTGTGAAATGTTTTCGGATATAAACAGAACTGTTACCATCTCCACATCCAAAATCTAATACATTTAACTTTCCTTGAGCTTCTTCAAACTTCAAAAGTTCCACAATTTTATATTCGCTAAAATAATCGCTGTCAGCACCACTCATCTCAACAACTTTATCGTGTGTTTTACGATAACCAACGGCATGTTCATCAAAGTTATCAAACTGTCTTTCTTCCATTTTTATTTTCTTATTATAACACATCCCAGAATTCTAAACCCGATAAAATCGGGAAGAATCTTTGCCACACTCAAGATGAGAATTTATTGTGCTTTATCTTTTAACTCTTGTAATAATCTGCTTTGGTTTAGAATTTCTTCATATTTAGATTCAAAATCGTTTTCAATTACACAACGTTTAAATTCGTTTAAAATATTTACAAAATGATTTTCTGCTCCAATTTCATAGTTAATATTATCTCCTTGTTGTTCTAATGTAATTTTAGGTTTAAACGCTATACCTGGCGTAAATGCTCTATGAACAATTATCTTTCCTTTACTTCCCCAAATTTCATAATTACATTGATAAAAATTATCAAATCCAAAAGCAACCTCAGCAAACATTCCGTCAGGAGCTTTTAAATAAGCACCTCCAAAAAGGTCAACTTCAGTATTCATAGTGTTTAAAGTTGCAGCTTCAACTTTAATATCATTCCCTAAAAAAAGTTGAGAAACTCTAACAGTATAAGCCGCAGCATCTAATAACGCTCCGCCACCTAGCGCTGCATTATACCTAAAATTATCATTATCCAAAGGTGGAAATCCAAAAGAACTTCTAAAGCATCTTACCTCTCCTATTTCTCCTTGAGCTATTAATCCTTTTACAAATTGATGTTGTTGATGATAGATAAACATAAAGTTTTCCATTATCAACAATCCTTTTTCTCTAGCTAATTCAACCATTCTTTTTGCTGAATCGTAATTCATTGCTAAAGATTTTTCTATATGGATATGTTTACCAGCCTCTAAAGCTTTTACAACCCACTCTTCATGTAAGCCTGTAGGTAAAGGCATGTAAATTACATCAATATCTTTTCTATCAATTAACTCTTGATATCCCACAACAGCATCACATCCAAATTCTAGAGCAAAATCTTCAGCCTTTTCTTTTGTTCTACTGGCTATTGCAACTAATTCAAATTCAGCAATGCTTTTAATTGCAGGAATTACTGAGCGTTTTGCAATACTTGCACAACCTAAAACTCCTATTCTTAATTTATTCATTTTAAACAAATTTTACTGCCGACAATAAGCTTCTCGACTGAATATTGAGATAATTGTTAAATTTTATAAAAGCTTTCATTTGATTTAAAGTCATCCAAATAAACTTATCCGATACATTAACATCAAAATCATCACCAACTTCAATTATCATGTTTTTATTCTGCTCCTCAAAAAACCTTCCACCTTCTTCTGATTGGAATGCAGAATATCTAACAGTAGTATTTTTAGATGCTGGATTTAAAACATAATCCAAATACTCTACTTCATATTCATTTTCCCCTTTTCTGTAATTACCTGTTAAACACTGAACGGTGGGAGCTAATTCAATAATATCAAAATTTCCACTCTCTAATTTTGCTTGAACTAAAAAGTGTAGTACACCATTAATCTCTTTTACTAAAAATGCTATTATTCCTTCTTGTGAAGATTTCACTAAAGGCTGAGTCCAACTGTGTACCTCTCTATTTCCTATTTCTGCTCTTACTGCAATAACAGAAAAGTATTTAAAAGCTTCATGGTGAATAGACTCCTCGTCTTTATGCCAATCCGAAATTGAGTTTAATGGAATCTTCTCAACATCCAATTCAGCAAATGCCTTATGCTTAGTAATCCAAGAGATAATACCCTCCATGCTATTTAAAGCATTTTTTGTATCTAATTCAGAATTTAATAAGGCTTTCTCGTGATCTGACTGCTTAAAGTCTTTAATCTTATCTAGTAATTCAATATCACCATAAGGAATTCCAGATATAACAGTTCTAGTATCCATATTGATAACATTATCCAAGGCCAATAATTGCTTGATTTGACCTAATGTTAACCAGCAAAAATCTTCCTTTACTTCTATATCAGAAGTTACCTCAACAATGATATTTCTATTTCTTTTCTTAAAAAAACGAGCACCTTGCTCAGATTGTAATTGATCTAATAATACAGTAACATCAGCTCTATCATCTAAAAAATATTCTAGGTAATTAGGAGGGGTTCCTTTATGAACCTGTGTGTAATTACTTTTTGTAGCTTGTAATGTTGGAGATAATTGTACTGCATTAATATTGCCTGGCTCTATTTTAGCTTGCATTAAAAAATAGAGTACTCCGTCTATCTTTTTAGTAATAATACCTAAGAACCCTATTTCTGGTTGATTAATTATTGGTTGAGACCATTCTGATACAGTCCCCCAATTAGTTTTAACATTAATGCCTTCTATAGAAAAGAATTTACCAGAATCATGTTCTAAGTTTCCTGTTTGCTTGTTAAACCCCCAATTACTCATTTCTGAGAATTTTATAGGCGTTATCTTATGATTAACATTAGCTTTCTTCTCTTCCAGCCAAGCCATAAAGGCTTCGGTAGAAAGAAAAGGATTCTCTAGCGTTAATGCTGATTTTAAGAAATTATATTCTACTGTTTTATTCACTAAACTAATTCTAAACTATATGGCTTTAAAATTTCTTCTATTTTATGTATTATCATTTTTAACTACAACTATCATTCTTACTTCTTAAACTCAGCATGTACTTTTTCTAAAATTTTAAATGCACCTTCATTTGTTGCAGATTCAGCATAGGTCCTTAAAACTGGTTCAGTACCAGAAGCTCTAATCATTACCCATTCATCATTATCAAAAAAGTATTTAAAACCATCTACAGTTTCTACTCTTCTAACTTCTAAATCTCCAAACGATTTATAAACACCATTTTCACAATTAGCAACAATAGCTAATTTTTCTTCTTCTTTTAAGTGCATATCTATACGCTCAAATTTAAATGAACCAACTATTTCATAAACATCTTCAATTAAATCTTCTAACGTTCTACCAGATTTAACCATGTATTCCCAAATGATTAATCCCATCCATATACCATCTCTTTCTGGTATATGTCCTTTAGTTGCAATACCTCCTGATTCTTCTCCACCAAGCAATACATCATCTGTTAACATTATACCTGCAATGTATTTAAACCCAATTTTAGTTACTTGATACTCTAAGCCAAAATGATCGCACATTTTTTTCACTTTTGGTGAAACTGAAAATGCGTTAACAACCTTACCCGTATATTTTTTCTCTTCAACCAAGTATTTAATCAATAATAATATAATGTGATGAGAATCTACGAAGTTACCTTCACTATCATACAGTCCTATTCTATCAGCATCTCCATCAGTTGCTAATCCACAATTAATCTGACCGTCAGCCATTTTAATCATTTCAGAAAACTCTATTAAATTTCTATGAATAGGTTCTGGAGCTGTTCCATTAAAACCAGAATTATGATCACAGTGTAAGAAATCAATATCTGGCAATAATCTTCTCATAACATCTTGACCCGATCCAAACATAGCATCGTAAGCAAAACTCATATCTGAATTTCGAATAGAATCCATATCAAAGTTCGCTTCAACATGATCAACATACATTGTTTCTAAATCAACATTTTCGATTAAGCCATTCGCATAGAAATCTTCTAGTTCTAAAGCATCTAAATCAACAGAATTAGAATCTGGAATTAGATCTTCAACTTCTTGTATTTCTTTTGGTAATAAAGGCCCACCAAAATACCCTTTTAACTTATAACCGTTATAACTCGGAGGATTATGAGATGCCGTAATAACAATACCTAAAGAAGCTTCTTTATTAAGAGTTCCTAAAGAAACCATTGGAGTAGAAACTGGTCCTTTAGCCAATAATACTTTTATACCTGCATTGGCAAAAACTTTTGCTGTAGTTTCTGCAAACAGCTCTCCTGCATATCTGCAATCGTGCCCTATAACTACCGAAGGGTTATCAAAATTTTGTTTTAACCATTCTACTGATCCTATTGTTACTCTTGCAACATTATCTACTGTAAAATCTTTAGCTATAATAGCTCTCCATCCGTCTGTCCCAAATTTTATTTTTGTCATACTTATCTAATTTTGAAAGAAGGTAAATTTAACATTTATATTTTATATTTTTGAAGTATTTTAAACAACATTTATGATGACTAAAGCTCTATCAAACCACAATTTTGCAGAGTACTTTCAATTATATATTAGCTTAGTTGATCAATCGTTAGACGTTACCACTGCCTTAAAACAAACCCATAAAAAAACTAACGGAATTTTAAATCTAATTACTGAAGATAAAGGAGGTTATGCTTACGCTGAAGGAAAATGGACTATAAAAGAGTTATTGGTTCATATGATAGATACTGAACGTATTTTTTGTAACCGTGCCTTACGTTTTGCTAGAAACGACCAAACAGATTTGCCTGGTTATGATCATGACAACTATGTTCCTTACTCTGGAGCTAACGATAGATCCTTAAAAGATATATCTGATGAGTTTAATGCTGTAAGACTAGGAACTATTGCTTTGTTTAACAGCTTTAC
>CAJWVX010000150.1 GCA_913048175.1 uncultured Flavobacteriales bacterium
TTTCTATGCGTTTAGCAGATTCGTTAAGCGATAATGAATCTTACTTTTTTGCTGAGGTAAAACGCTTAAAAGAGATTATGGATAAAGCTGACAAAACGGTTTCTTTTGTATTATTAGATGAGATTTTAAGAGGGACTAATTCTGATGACAAACGAACAGGTACTGTTGAAGTGATTAAAAAGATTATTGGTAAAAATGTTATTGGTGCTATTGCTACTCACGATTTAAAAGTTTGTGACACCTCTCAAGAATACCCAGAAACGCTTATTAATAAATGTTTTGAAGTAGAAATAATTGATAACGAGCTGGTTTTTGATTACACATTAAGAGATGGTGTTTGCAAAAATAAAAGCGCTACTTTCTTAATGAAGAAAATGGAAGTTATTTAAAGGGGTTTTGAATGTTAAGTTTTTAATTTTGAATTATTCAAACTTTGACTTTCTCCATAAAAAAATGCAATATTAGTATAAGAACTAGCAAAGTTCATTATTACATGTAATAAATTTAGAGTACTATCAACAACTTAAACCAACCTATGAATATTCGAATTCTACTCATAACTTACTCAGTATTAATATTTCTAGTTTCCTGTGTCTCTGAAAATAAAAAAAACAGTATCAATCAAGAGTATTTTCTGACTAAAAAGGAAATGCTTGAAGATTATAAAATATTTAAAGAAATTTATAAACAAGCAAATTCAGGATTATACAAATACCGTTCAAAGTCAGAAATTGATAGTGTGTTCTCCTCAAGTGAAAAACTAATCGACAATGACTTATCCTATCGCGAATTTTATACAACTTTATGGAACGTAATTGATTATACAGGCAGTTGTCACAATAATCTAAGCTACCCTGATTCTTTAGACAAAACCTTGAGTAAAAGAAAAATATATTTTCCAATTCCTTTAAAGTATATTGACAATAAACTTTATACGAATATTGTATATAAGAAAATCCCCGTTGGAAGTGAATTGATTTCGGTTAACGATATTAGTGCAAGTCAATTTGCAGTAAAGATTTCTAAATATGTAAGTACAGATGGATTTAACAAGTCTGGAAAGTATTCCAATATAGCTTCAGACTGGCTTTCTTTCTATATTTACTTAGCAATAGGTAAACAAAGTTACTTTAAACTCAAATACAAAGAAGAGAACTCAAGCAAAATTCAACAAGTAGAAATTGCAAGCTGTACATATAAAGACTTTTATGAAAACTTTAAAAAAAGACACTCCAAAGAATATGAAGATAGAAAAAGCAAAGATTATTCATACACGTATTTAGATTCAATAAATACTGGGTATTTAGAGATCAATACTTTTGCAATGGGTGGACCTGAATCTGAAGGACACAAGAAATATGCGTTTTTTTTAGATTCTATTTTTATAAACTTAAAGCAAAACAATATTCCTAACCTTATTGTTGATGTTAGAGGGAACGGTGGTGGAAACGACCCTAATGACATACTACTCTATTCTTACCTAACACAACGAAACTTTAAAGAAAACACAACTGCCTTCACACTTTTTCAAAATATCCCTTTTACTAAATACTACATTGATGATGACATAGATGATCTGCCAATTGATTTAAAAAAAGAACATTCAATTTTTAAGGAGGGAAAATATTATCAAAACTCCAATTTTAACAAAAATTGGACTCCAAATAAAAATGCATTTAAAGGCAAATTTATTTTATTAATTGACCCATTTGTTGCCTCTGCAGGTTCTTTATTTGCTTGTTTAGTTAAAAGTGATAAAAGTGCAACTGTAATTGGTGAAGAAACTCTTGGTGGGTATTATGGTCATACTGGGCATATCCCTGTAAACTATGAATTACCAAATTCTAAATTAACTTTATCTTTTTCAATAGTTGATATAGAGCAAGACGTTGTAGAGTTGCAAGATGAAAAATATGGAGATGGAGTTAAGCCTGATTTTAAAGTTATCCAAAGCCACAAAGATTTTTTAGAAAACAAAGATACTCAACTAGATTTTGCTATTGATAAAATAAAAACGATTTAACTTCATCATCAAACCATGATAAAGAATAGAGTTTTAACCATCGGAATTTTAGCCCATGTAGATGCTGGTAAAACCTCAATTACCGAGTCCCTACTACATCATTCGGGCACAACTACATCTTTGGGAAGTGTAGATAAAGGTTCAGCCATTACTGATGGTTTAACCATGGAGAAAAGTAGAGGCATTTCCATCAAAGCGTCATCGGTTAATTTCTCTTGGAAGAATAGTTTATTCCAGTTGGTAGACACGCCAGGCCATATTGATTTTGCTGCTGAAGTAGATCGTTCTCTTTCGATATTGGATGGTGTAATATTAGTGGTTTCTGCAAAGGAAGGCGTTCAAGCACACACCCTTAATTTATGGGAGAGTTTGATAGAACGAAAACTACCTGTCCTCATTTTCTTTAATAAAATAGACAGAGATGGCGTAGATGTAGAACAAGTGTTTTTAGATTTCCAAAAAGAGTTAGGCGTTCAACTATTCGCTTTAAATTATCCAGATTTATCAAATCCAGATACCCCAAAGTTATTACCCTTCACAAATTGTGACAATCATATAGACTCACCTATCATTGATAAGTCATTGGAGAATCTAGCAGAATGTGATGAGGCTTTTCTCGATCAATACCTTGAAGGAAACACAGCTGATTTAGAACAGATTTTAAAGAAAGGAAAACAAATTATAAAAACTGGAGCGCTTTATGGTGTACTTTTTGGAAGTGCAAAATTAGGTTTGGGTATAGCTGATTTATTAAACAGTATTGCAACGTTAATTCCCCAACCAATCAATGACTACTCTACTGTTGCTGCAAAAGTGTTTAAAGTAACCTTTGATGAAAAAAAAGGAAGACTAGCCTACATCAAATCATATGGAAGCGTACTAAAAAGCAAAGACATTATTCGATCTCAACAGTTGGATAAAGAGATTAAAATTAATCAGATATTTAAACCAGACCTTGGAGAATTAGTCCAAATTTCAGAATTAAATGCTGGAGAAATAGGCGTTATTACCACTTCAGATATTATCCTTTCTGGAGATATTTTAGGTGCTGAAGACTTAACTGATAAATATTCTAAAATTAGTAATGCGGTGCTTGGCGTTCAAGTTATTACTAAGAACGAAAAAGATTATCAAAAACTGGGAGAAGCTTTAGAAATTCTCAACATTGAAGATCCAATATTAGATTTTAAATGGTTTAAGGAAGAAAAAGAGTTTCACTTAAAAATTTTAGGCCCTATTCAAACGGAGGTTTTGAAAGACAATTTAATTCAAAGATGGTCCATTGAAGCAGAATTCGAACAACCCAACGTTATTTATAAAGAAACACCTTCTAAATCTGCTGAAGGTTATGTGCGTTATTGGATGCCAAAGCCATGCTGGGCCATTATGACATTTCTGATAGAACCTGCTCCACTAGGTAGTGGAGTTTCATTTACTTCTAACGTAAGAACGAGCGACATTAGCAACAAGTATATTAATGAAGTCAAACGAGCTATACCTTGGTCTCTAAAACAAGGTATTCATGGTTATGAAGTCACCGATTTATCCATTACACTCATAGAGGGATCTGAACATACTGCTCACACAAACCCTGGAGATTTTTTACTGGCTACACCAATGGGCGTGCTCAGAGGATTAGAAAATGCTGGAACTGATCTTTTAGAACCCATGTATGCCTTTGAAATTAAAGCCAATCAAGATTTATTAGGCCCTATTTCTAGTGATTTAAACCAAATGAATGCGCAAATGGATGCTCCTGTTTTCGATAATGACTTTTTTACTATTGATGGAAGAGTTTCAGTAGCTGCTGCTATGAATTACTCTATAAAATTTAATGCGACAACTTCTGGAAAAGGTCGTCTTAAACTAACACTGGACGGTTATAAGAAAACCACTACAACTCCTGATAAAATCAGAAGCTACAAAGGCGTTTCACCTCTTAATGAATCTCAATGGATATTACACATGCGTGGTGCCTTTAAAGCAGACGAACGGTAATTCAAAATGCTACGTTTTAATTCAGAAATGGAAGTAACCACACAAATTGTGATTATAGATACAAAATAAGAATCTAATGTTTTAAAATGGAAAAAATGATTCACAATGGGAAAAATGATTCACAATGGAAAAAATGAATCACAATGGGAAAAAATGAATCACAATGGGAAAAAATAAATTCTCTTCCTCTCAACAAAAAAAATCAACATCCCCAGTATCATTAATTTTCATAGAACACCATTAACATTAAATTCTATTTCGGAATAGAAATTGGCATATAGTTTAATAAATATTTAAAACTGTACCCAATGACAACATTTAAATCTATATTTCTTAGCCTAATATTTATAACTATTGGGAGTTCAGACTTTAAAGCTCAATGCAATGCCAATACTAACATATGTTCCTCAGGAAACTCTGGACCATTTACATTTGCTGACCCTGGACAACCCGTAAGCACTTGTTTAGATTTTTTGGGTCCTGGATATGCTTATATAATTCTATATATAACTGAATCCGGCCCCTTAGAAATGCTTATAGAAGGTGATGTTACTTCAGGTTTTTTAGATGTTGCAATTTTTAACATCCCAACAGGAACATCTCCCTGTGATGCCATCCTAGATAATTCAAATCAAATATCTTGTAATTATGCTTCACACGCAAGTGGTTGTAACCAAATAGGATCATATTTTAGTTGTCCATCTAGTATTACCTCTCCAAATGTAAATGTTGGGGATATATTAATGATTATAGTTGAAAACTGGTCTGGAACTTCATCAAGTTTTTCACTTGACATGGCTCCATTACCAGCTGCACAATCGGGACCAGGAGATCCAACAATTACTCCATTAACTTATGTTTTAAATGCAACAAGTAGTCCCTACCAAATGTTTGCTACAGATAACGGAGGAACTTGGTCTGGACCAGGAATAGACAGTAGTGGCCTATTTGATCCATCAATCACTGGAACAGGAACCTTTAGGATTAACTATAACTTAGGCTCAGGACCATGTTTAGCAACAGATTTTATCGATATTTCTATTCAAAACGCATTAGCAATAGAACTAAGTGATCTTCAACTTGAATGTAAAAACGATCAAATAATTTTGAAATGGTCAACTATTAGTGAGATAAATTGTGATTATTTTAAAATAGAAAGAAGTTTTGATGCACAGTCATTTACAGCAATAGATATTGTTAGCGGACATGGAAATTCTTCTACAACACGAAACTATATTTTTCTAGATAACAAGAATGAAGGTCAAACATATTACCGCTTAGTTGAAGTTGACTATAATGGTAAAGAAACCATTTATGGACCATTGGTTACAAAGTGTACAGAGAAGAAAGAAATCTCCATTTATCCTAACCCAGTTAAAGATTATTTAAAAGTTAAAATATCAGATTCAGACGAAACTATGTTAAGCTATGAAATAAAATCTGTTGCCGGGAAACTAGTTGATGCGAACTCATTAAACGGATCAATTGACGTAAGAGATTTAAGCCAAGGGTATTATTTTTTAATAATAAAAACAGAGAGCCAACAGTATAACCAAAAGTTTGTTCGAGAATAAAACAAAAAGAAACATTTTATAAATCATTTAAAATATAGTTTAATAATTCTAATGAATAAATGTTACATTTTATATGCACTGATAAATCTGAACAAAGTAACGCCTTCTAAATCAATCCGTGGTTAAGTTTATTCATGGATATCAAAACCTTACTCAGCTATTATAACATTATTGATAGAATCGACACAACTTTAGAGTATATTTTCAGCAGTAGCTGAAAAAAAATACTATATAAAATTAAATGCGACAATCACTGGAAAAGGTCGTCTTAAACTAAAGCTATAAGATTATAAAAAAAAACAATACTAATGATGATGTAATTTTGAGCTACAAAAACGTTTCACCTTTTAATGAATCTCAATGGATATTGTATATGCATGATGCCTTTAAAGCAAATGAATAGAAACTTAAAAATTAGAATGATTGGTATTTAGTTCTGAACCACTACCACTTAACTTTCTCCTAAAAAAACGCTAACTTCGTTTTTAAAAAAGTGTACCACATTAAAACGCAACAGATAATAAAGTTAAATAAAAGAGAATGACAACAACATCAATATAAACAACAAAACTTGAAAAAATAATTTCTTTAAAAATCGAGAGTAAAGCTATTGAAGCTGATAATTTATTTGGTAAGTGGAATGCTTCTGTTTTTTATATTGCTAAAAAAAAATGTTTAATTTTTGTTAATTCGAAAACATTTTTTACTGTTGTTATCCCAAAGTTTTCAATAACTGAATTAAAAAACATTTATAAACTATTCATTAAAAATCTTGAGTCTCAATTAATTTATGAAGGAATAGAAATAAATCCTGATATGTTAAAAAATAAAATTGGAAAATTAACTTTTCACTCAACTGATAATGACCGGAAGATAAATGGAATAATTAATTATAATATTTCAAAATTTGACTATATGAAATATGATTATGAAGTCTATAACTCTATAGTAATTCGAAAAATTACACAGAAATTAAACTACACACCTTTTAAACAACTTAACTGGAAAATACCGAAAGAAATGATGATTGAAATGATAAAAACCAGTATATAACAAACTGCCTTATTGTATTTTTGTTGCGAACAGTTTTAAGTGCTTGAGGATTTGGAAATTTAGCACCATAATGTTTACTATTAGTTTTTAGGTAATAATTAGGAAGCTGCATTATTGCTTTGAGTTTGGTAAGGTTTTATTTCTTTGATACAGTATACATTGGGAAGCTTCACAAAATTAGCAAAGTCAACGTACAATTGTCATTAACCGAAATCAAAAAAATCTAACTTCCCACTATATTGCTTAACTTTTTCAAAAACTTACATTTCGTTCCTCATCGAAGTTTTTTTTCAAAATAAAAAGCATCGCTTAATAAGCTTTTAAAAACTAAATTTGCATTTCAAAATTTGGGAATGATTAACGAAGAAGAGATTATCAATAAAAAAGACATTCAACAATGTATTGCTACGTTAGAAGCACTACTGAATGATACCAATCAGATTTTTGAAATCCCAGAAGAACAACGTGTTAATTTAATGAAAGCTGCAGGACTTCTTTCGCGACCAAGCCGAGAAGAGTTTGATAAACGAAAGAAAGACGCTAAAAAGGCAGCTAAACGTAAAATGATTGAGCGTGATAAGCATGCTCGAAAGACCACAGGAATAAGAAGTGCAAGAGAAGCCGATGTTTTTGAAGCGCCTAAATTGTTATTGAACTTACCCAAAGGAGAAAATGATACGCAAGAAACATTAGAATCACCAAGAAACTGTTATGTATGTAAAGCGGTATTTACCAAATTGCATCACTTTTATGATACCATGTGTACCGATTGTGGTGATTTAAACTATATTAAACGTTTCCAAACTGCTGATTTAACTGGTCAGGTTGCAGTAGTAACAGGTTCACGATTAAAAATTGGTTACCACATTTCCTTAATTTTATTAAGATCTGGTGCAACAGTTGTTGCCACTACCAGATTTCCGGTAGATTCTGCCTTACGTTTTGCTAAAGAGGAAGATTTTCAGGAATGGGGACATCGTTTAAAAATTCACGGTTTAGATTTAAGACACATACCAAGTGTAGAAATTTTCTGCAACTTTATAGAACAACAATACAGCAGATTAGATATTCTGATTAACAATGCTGCACAAACTGTAAGGCGACCTGCAGGATTTTATCAGCATTTAATGGAGTACGAAGAACAACCAATCACTTCTTTACCTCCATTTGCTCAAGAATTATTAAAAGACCATAACGGTTGTATAGAGGAAATTAAGTCCTTATCAATTGATACAGACAATGCTCAAAACAATAGGCTACCTGTTACGTGGCAAAGTCCTGAACCAGGTATTGGCTTAAGAGCTTCAGCTAAATTATCGCAAATTCCTTATAGTTTTGATAATTCGTTACAAACTGCTGAGGTTTTTCCTGAAGGTAAATTAGATGCTGATTTACAACAAGTAGATTTAAGAAAAACGAACAGCTGGCGCCTAAAGTTAGGTCAAATAGAAACACCAGAAATGATTGAAGTGCAATTGGTAAATGCTGTTGCTCCTTTTGTGTTGTGTAATCGCTTGGTCAACTTAATGCGAAAAGAGAACACTGGACAAAAGCATATTATCAATGTTTCGGCAATGGAAGGAAAGTTCCACCGTTTTAAAAAAATTGACAGACATCCACATACCAATATGGCTAAGGCTGCATTAAATATGATGACAC
>CAJWVX010000151.1 GCA_913048175.1 uncultured Flavobacteriales bacterium
AGTGCAGTCAAATCTTCAAAGAGCGAGGCATTGAAAGGTTAGACGAAACACAGTGCAGTCAAATCTTCAAAGAGCGAGGCATTGAAAGGTTAGACGAAACACAGTGTAGTCAAATCTTCAAAGAGCGAGGCATTGAAAGGTTAGACGAAACACAGTGTAGTCAAATCTTCAAAGAGCTACGCCTTGAGTTGACAAGATTTTAAATACTATATTATATAAATAAGCCTATCTTTTAGATAGGCTTTTTTTATATGACTATATTCGCATTTATGAATTTTAGAATCTTATTCTTCCTACTTTTTGTAAAGTTATCTTTTGGCCAGGATGTCATTGTTTTAAATGATGTTTTTGAGACGAAAGAGATGACGACAGAATTACTTTATTACTATGATTCTTTAAAGAACTCCAATGATAATACAATATTAGAGAAAAATTTTAAGCAGAATAATAGCGCTTTTCCTGGTTTAAGTAATGCGAGGTTTTGGTATAAATTCTCTCTTGAAAATAAAGGCACTTACCAAAAGAACCTGATCTTTAGAATTAATACTGAGGCAATAAAAGAATTTTCTATCTATAAAAAGATAGATGATACTCTTGTGAATGTGTTCTCTTTTAAAGAAAAGAATAATAAAAATGTGTCAATTCCTATTGCTCTCTTTTCAAATGAAATAGGTGACTATTATTTTAAAATTGATTTTTCTAAAAGTGTGTATTCGCCATTTGAAATATTTACTAAAAACGAATATCTAAGTTTTGAGCAAAGTCGCTTATTGATGATTGGTTTGTATTACGGTTTTTGTTTGATGGTTTTGTTGATTAATTTGTTTTTTTATGTATCAACTAAGGACAAATTCTTTATATATTATTGTGGATTGTTGGTTGTTATTACTTTAGTGTTGTTTGAGCTAGACGGTATGTTTTATACACTGTTTGGTAATGCCTTTTGGTTAGAGTATTTGGATGTTTTTTTACATTGGGTGATGTTACTGCTTTCTGTGTTATTTATTTCTGTTGCTCTAAAATTATATAAATATTATCCAAAACACTACTATATTGGGTTTCTTCTTATCTTTTTTAATGGACTGTCTTATTTGTTATATGTTACCTGTGATAATTTATTTTGGTATGGAGTCGGAGAAGCAATAAACAATATAGGTATTGGTATTTATTTGTTTCTAGCAGGGCTGCTTTTCAGAAAAGTAGTATTTGCTAAATATATTTTATTTGGGTATCTAGTTATATTTTTAGCAGGTGTGTTATATGTACTTCCTTCAGAGTTTGGAGTGACAGGTTTTGAGGTTCCTGAATATTTTATGAAAATTGGAGGAGTCATTGAAATGGTCGTATTCCTATATGCCATTTCTTTAAGGTATAAAAGTGTTGTTTTAGAGAATCAAATTGTCTCAAAAAAATTATCTGAAATTTCAAATTCTTTGGACGTTAAAAATCTTGATGATAAAGATGTTTTTGAACAATTTATTATAGTGTTTGAACTTTCAAAACGCGAGGAGGAAGTCATTAAACTAATATTTGAGGGTTTTACAAACAAAAAAATCTCAACCAATTTAAATATTGAAGAAACAACGGTAAAGTACCATGTTTCTAAGTTGTTTAGAAAGTTAGAACTAAAGAAGAGAACTGAGTTACTTGTTAAGTATTCGAAGTTTAAGGAATCATTACACAAAGTCTAATTTGTTTAGTTATGAAACAGTGGTGTTTTGAGTTTTTAGTATTGTGTTCTTTTATTGGTTTTTCTAAGGAAATAACTGTTGATACTAATTTTGGTGCTTTAAGATTGAATAAAACTTTACAATTCTCCAAAATTGATAATGACAATCAAACACCATGGCTTCATAAATATTCTCTGCTGTCAGATATAAAAAGGAATGAGATAAATATCTCTTATTGGTTAAAATTAGATTTGAATAATGTTACTGAGAATGACATTTTGATGGTTTTTGAAACACCTACTTTTTCAATAAATAGCATGAAATTCTATAAGTTTGAGAATGATTCACTTAAGGTAATACAAGAGATTACTAAAATTAGAAGAAAAGAAATTAATTTTAAACTCCAATTGCCACCAGGAAATCATAAATATTATTTTAAGGTTGATTTTGGTAAGAACACCTATTTAAACGCACATTTAAAAACAGCCACTTTTTTTAAGAAAGACCAACAATTGAATTTATTATTTAAGGGTTTTTTTTATGGACTTGTATTGGTAATTGTACTCGTTAATTTTATTTTATGTTTTCGTCTGTCTGATAGGTTATATAAGTATTATGCTTTATGGGTGCTTTTTTATGCATTAGTGCTACTAGAAATGGATGGAGCAATGATTGGTGTTTCAAAATATTTTTCTCATGTAGAAGGGCTAAAGGTGGTTTTGTATACTGTAGCTTTGTATTTTCTTTTGAGATTCTTTTTAGTATCTATTAAATTTAAAGAGACTCATAAAAAATGGATACAATTATTTTGGTTTGTTTTTGCTATTGAAATTTTATGTGGACTCTCTTTTATATTTTCAAAAAACTTGTTTTTGTATGGTATTTGGATCAAATTAAATGATACAGTTATATTTTGTATTTATACTTTGGCTATTTTTAATGTAAGAAAAAACAGAACTGCACAATTGTTAGTACTTGCTTTTACCACTTTGGCAATCTTCTCTATTATTTATAATATTTCAGCAGAGATAATACTTATTGATGTTGGGTTTACAAACAACCATTTAAAAATGGGAGTCATAGTTGAAGTCTTAATTTTGACATATGCAATTACTTATCGGTACAAGAATATCGTAGAGGAAAAGAATCAACTAGCGAATCGTATTAAAGATGAAAAAAAACTTATTTATAGAAAAGAACAACAATTGTTTCAAAATTATGCCAAAGATTTAGATTTGACAAATAGAGAAATAACGATACTCAAACATTTAATAGAAGGTAAAAGCAATGAGTCTATTGCTAAGAATTGTGGAGTGAAATTGGCAACCATAAAGTACCACAATTCAAATATTTATTTCAAAGCAAGTGTAAATTCAAGAAAAGAGATTATTTTTAAGTATTTTTTGTACAAGAAAAAGAACAGTCAATAAAAACAAGGATTTAACAAAATAACTATACCAAAGTACAGGTTGTTTGATACTAAAGTATAGGCTTGGTTTCAGTTGGCTAAACTATTTTTGAGGTTTATAATTAAAACTCAAAAACATGTTTAAAAATTACTTTCTATTTCTTATATGTATCACTACAAATATTATTGTATCAGCGATGGTTTCTATACCAATTGATAAAATAACGATTCCAGATGCTGTATTTGAGCAAGATTTTACTTCGTTGGAACTTGATTCTTTTATGAAACAGCAACGATATAATAAATAGAACAGAAACAACCTTTTTTTAATTTAAAACAGAAAATTATGCTAAGATTTTTACAATTCAGTTTTGTCTTTTTTACAGCAGTGATTGTGAATGGACAGAATACTTTTGATTCTTTCAAAGATCGAAGTGTTGCTGCAGGAACAAACTTTAATTACACAGCTACAACATCAACAACAGCTATTATAGAATTTTCTAAAGCGAATAAAGACTATATAAATGTCAATACTTTATCTGATGATTTAGAAAACACAGATCGTTCTGTATTTATGTGGATAAAAGCACCAACAAATGTAAGTTCTACTAGACAATATATGTTTGGTATAAATGCTGTTACTGGATCAACCATACGTTGCTCAATAGGTTTAAATAAGAGTGAGCGGTTAATTGTTTATGATGGAGCAACCATCAGAACCACCACTACAGACTTAGGAGATGACCAATGGCATTATGTGGGTTATACCTATAATAATAGTACATATGAAACAAAGATATATGTAGATGGTAGAGTAGAAAAAACATATACCAATACACAAACAACATTTGCAGGAGATCGGTATTCTATAGGTCAGCATTATGCTGGTACAACATCTACTGCTAGGCATTACGATGGAGCCTTGTCAGAAGTTTCTGTATGGAATACTATTTTAGATAAAACTGATATTGCTACTGCAATGAACACTAAAATAATAGGAACACATATAAAATATGCTAATTTGGTTGGATATTATAATGGTTTTGGAACTGTAGGTCAAGACACTGCTGTTTTAGAAGACAAATCTGGAAATTCCAACACAGGTATTGTAACAAATTTTGGTTTAAATTATAGTTTAGCAGATGCTATCGTAGGCTATAATGCTCTAGACTGGTACACGAGTTATGAATGGTATCAAAATGGAAATTTACAAGCTACTGATACAGATTTTTCTGTAACGGCTGTAACAGATAATTTTGAAATTAAACTTTATAGAGATAATATAACAGCTTCAGACACTTGGTCAACAACAATTGTAGGGATGGCTGAAACGATAGATGAAGTTCCAAACGAGAATATCTGTTCTAAGAGTCAATTAACATATAAAGCGATCACACATAAAGTAGCTCCTTTTACTTTTGACAAAACGGCTGAGAACTTTGTAGATTTAAGTAGTTTACAAAATGATTTATCTGCTTCAGATCGTTCTGTATTTATGTGGATAAAAGCACCAAGTATACTTAAAGCAAGTCAATACTTATTTTCTATTAACGGAAGTACTGGAGGTGTAGAGGTTTCTGCTTTTGGTTTAAGAAGTTCTGGTTTATTATCTATTTGGGATGGAGGAAAATTAAATTTAGCAAGTACAGATTTACGTGACGATACTTGGCATTATGTAGGGTATACTTACGATGTAGATTCTAACGAAACAAATATATATATAGACGGTGTGGTAGAAAAAACATTTACAAATGACCAAGATACCGAAGCAACAGATGTTTATTCTTTAGGACAAGAATACAACAGCGGTTTGCAAACAAGTAATTTTTACGACGGATTAATGACAGAAGTTTCTGTTTGGGATGCTGTTTTACTAACGAACGAGGTTAAGGCTATAATGAATAGTTCAGTGGAAAACACACATGCTAAGTATGCTAACTTGGTAGGATATTATAATTTTCCAGAAAACAATGATAATGGTACTGTTTTAAAAGATTGGTCTGTAAAAGGAAATGATGGCGTTGTGTATGGGGATGTTACAAGCACAACTATTTATGAGAATCTTTCGGAATTTAATAGCGCTGGATTATTTTCCAAAACATGGTTTAAAAATGGAGCAGAAATTTCTACAGAAAAATCTGTTGATATTTGGCCTTTTATTGGAACAGATAGTTATACAGTTGTTTTAGAAAGAGATTTTTTAGAATATACAGAAAATTGGGATTTAACTTATGCAGAAAATATTACTATCCAGCCTCAAGATGTATCGGTAAACCAAGGTAATAATGCTAATTTTTCTGTATCTGCTGTTACAGGAAGTACTCATCAATGGTATCAGATGTTTGAAGATGATGATTTTGCTTTTAAAAGTTATCCCTCATCAATATTTGGTGGATTTGGAGTTAAAGATGTAACAATATCAGGTGATATTATGTATGTTGCAGTGGATGGAGGAGGTGTTTATGTTAGTGCAGATAAAGGTCTTACTTGGGATGTTTGGACTGAGGTATCAAAAGGATTAAATTCTGATTTTGTTAATAATGTTTTTGTAAATAAAGAAAATGTTTTTATTGCTAATAGAAGTAATAAAGGTGCTTATAGCTATTCTAATGATGGTGGAGCTACATTTTCAACGATCTCTCGGTACCCTACTTCTAATGGCTCTACAAATTCTTATGGTAATCTCTTGACTATAGCTAGTGATGCTTATCTGCCAGTTCATTTTGATTTTGATTCTGAAGGAAATGTATATGCGTTATGTCAAGTTTATTCTCTGACAGGAAATTCTACTTCACCTTATTGTTCAGCTGTTTTAAAATCAACTAATGGAGGTGTTAGTTTTTCTCTATTGTTTAAGAAGTCAAATCAACTTAATGTAAGTGCAGGTCTAGCTGAAGGAGGTATAACTGTTGATGGTGATAAAATATTAATTCATTCAGGTAGGGCTGGTTTTGCCTTTACAAACGATGGAGGTACTACTGTTCAGGAATTTAATAATAATAGTTTTATTGGTGGTTTCGCTGCAAACGCAGGAATAATTCATGGAGATAAATTGTATTTAGGGACTGATAATGATCCTTCAGGAGGAGGTTTGTATGAAACAGATATAAATGGAAGTTATTTCACTCAACTAAGCCCTACTAAGGTTGAATCACTAACTGTAAAACAAGGAAAGCTTTATTGTCATTCAAAGGCTTCACCTGTCAGAGTTTACGACCTTAATACAGAAACTTTCTTGCCAGATTTAGGTCGATTGAGTTATGGTTCAAAGCTGGAATATATTAATGATCGATTTTATGTGTCGGAAACTAAAAGTGGATTATATGTTCAAAAATACTCTGAGTTATTAGTAGGTGAAACGGTAAATACATTCACTAAACTTAGTACCACACTGGAAGATAATGAAAACAAGTATATGGCAGAGGTTACAAAAGACGGATGTACTAACGAAACTGATTTGGTGAAATTATTTGTAAAAACGGGAGATATTGTTAAGCCTGTTTTACAAAGTACAAGCCCTGTAGATGAAGCCCTGGCTGTTGTTGTGGTAGATGATATGACATTTACTTTAGATTTTGATGAAGATGTACAAAAAGGATCTGGAACTATTTTGATACGTAATACTGCTGATAAAACCTATGTAGCTACTATAGATATTGCAAGTAGCGGTGTAAGCATAACAAACGACGTGGTTACCATTACGCCAACAGCAGCTCAGGTAACGGCTCTAGAAACATTAATTAATGCGGGTCAAGATCAGTTTTATATAGAAGTACCCAAAGAAGCATTTACAGATGCTAACGGAAATACCTTTGCGGGTATTATAGAAGGAAATTGGGATTTTACGGGAGAGGTTACTGGTTTAGCAACAGATAGTTTTGAAGTAGAAACAACCCGTTTGTCTATATATCCTAACCCTGTAGTAAACACGCTGCATATTAACAACCTAGAGGTAGGTTCAACAGTAGAACTGTACAGTATAAAAGGGCGTTTATTGTATTCCGGATCTGCAGTTACTATAGATATGTCTGTTTATTCAAGTGGTTTGTATTTATTACACATTGTTTCAGCAGGTAATAGGGCTGTTTTTAAAGTGCTTAAATAAGAAAATGTGTACACAATCACTTAGGTTTTAAAATTAAAGATGCCAATAACATGCGAGTGTCTTTGTGCGGCAATACAGTAAATTCTGTCGACTCTAAGTAATTCGAGCCCAAACAAGCCATGTAGGACATTGGTGTCACTAGGTAAAATAATGTCTGTGGTAATAGCTAAAAGAAGCCTATCATTTTTGATAGGCTTCTTTTTTATATCATTATGTTCGCATTTATGAATCTTATTCTTCCTTCTTTTTGTAAATTTTTCTTTTGGTCAAAATGTCATTGTTATACATGATGCTTTTGAATCTAAAGAGATGAAGGCAGAATTACTTTATAACTATGATTCTTTAAACAACTCCACTAAGAATACAATATTAGATCAAGAATTTAAGTAGAAGAACTCTGGTTTTCCAGGTTTGAGTAATGTAAAATTTTGGTATAAATTTACGCTTGAAAATAGAGGCGCTTACCAAAAAAAAAATGTTTTTGAGAATTGACAATGAGGTGATTAAAGAATTATCTATCTATAAAAAGGTGGTCACTACTCTTGTTAAAGTGTTTTTTTTAAAGAAAAGAGCAATAAAAACATAACTATTCCTATTGATCTCTTTGCAAAATAAATTGGTGACTATTATTTCGAAACACATTTTTCTAAAAGTGCGTATTTTCCATTTCAACTATTTTCTAAAAAGCAACATCTAATTTTTGAGCAAAATCGCTTGTTGGTGATTGGTTTGTATTATGACTTTTGTTTGATGGTCTTGTTGATTAATTTGTTTTTCTATTTATCATCCAAGGACAAGTTCTTTATATATTATTGTGGCTTGTTGGTTGTTATAACGTTAGTGTTGTTTGAATTGGATGGAATTTTCTATTCACTATTTGGGAATGTGTTTTGGTTAAGTCATCTCGCTATTTTTTTACATTGGTTGATGTTACTGCTTTCTGTGTTATTTATTTCTGTTGCTCTAAAATTATATAAATA
>CAJWVX010000152.1 GCA_913048175.1 uncultured Flavobacteriales bacterium
TTAAATGACACCTTAATTTTAATAGGCCTGCTTCAAATACAGTGAAAAGACCACAGGGTCCAGCACCAATAATTATAATATCTGTTTCTATCATTTTTTATTAATTGTTATTTAGATTTAACTTAATTGAAACACAGAATTCTTAACTTGTGTATGCTTTTTTACAAATACTATATGCTTTCTTATTGACATTAAAAAATCATAAACCTTATCTACTTCATGCTCTCTTATAACAATAGTAATGTTAGTATTTGTATTTTGAATTTTAATAAAACAACGTTTTCCGTTTGCCTTTGATTTTTCATAACGATAAATAGCTAATTGCGACATTAGTTCTATATAATCATTTATAGTATCTGCAATTAAAACATTTCTATGTTTTAATGATATACTGTTTTTATTTTGGATAAATACCCAATTGTTGTTTAAGAGTAATACTGAATAGTTCATTTAATTTATTTATTAAACCGCATCGACTTCTATTTAGAATGATTCTAAATAACAAAAGTAGATATAACATCATTAATATTCAATACCTCTATTAAGGTATTCTAAAGAAAAATAAGTGAATATCAGTCTAATTTTTTTTTGAATAGAACTTATACTTATTTCAGATATTGCAACAACAGAAGGCTATAAAAAAACATTAAAGATAGATTGAATATTTATATAAGATCTATATAAAATATCAGGTTAATCTCATACTTATATTTTAAAAGTTAAAACTAAATAACAGTTAGTTAAATCTTATTTTAAGTTGGTTTTATCAGTTCTGGCTTTTGATTTTTTAATCAAAATAAATCAAGAACAAAAAAAGTTTTACTTAATACATTTCTAGTACCTCAAAACAATCGAACTGACACCTTTTTATCTTCTTTATCTAATTTGCTATCTAAGAAAAAAGTAGGCATATGCCCAGTATAAAATAGTTGTAGAATTTAAACCTACTACTTAATTGGTAGGGTTACATTTTGTACAAAAAACTTGTAAGATTTTACTAACTAAAAAACCAATCTAATTTATCAATTAAACCACTTAAAAGCACCTAAAGAAATTAATATCCATATGATTCCTTTAATTAAGAAGAAAAAAAAACCTACCCAACCTATTTTTTTCAACCATTTTTTCATTATTGTAAGCTCCTTTATAAAAAATTAATCTATTCCGAAATACACATAATTTACCTTGATTAATATTGAATTACTTATTTATAGCATAGCAATATTTCGATAATTTTTAGGACTATATTATTTCTTCAATATTAATAGAGTTCATATAAATAGCCTTTTCCAATTTATCAATTGAATAGTTAGTTTATTTAATATCAAAAGACTAAAATAAAAAAACCTATCCCTTTATGGTTGTGTTTAATTTCGGTTTAATGTGTTAACATATCTTATGTTAAATTGATTATTCTATTTTCTTGAAAACAACTTCCTTATTTAGATATATTCCAAGTGTATTTTCTTTGATTTGGATAGAAGCAAAAACCAGTGGTTCTCCTTTTTCTTAAATCCAGAGTTCCTTTAGAATACTTATATCCTATTGAGCTAGAGATATTATTGGAAGTAGGAATATCTGAAAGAGTAATTTCCGTAACATTTTTATTTCTATCATTAAGATTATTTTCTTTGTTCATCACTTAATAGTTTTTTATAATTAAATATTATTTAGTGGTAAACGACAGCCATTTTATCCCATATATTTGGTAATGAACGTTTACTAGATAATACTTAGCAAATATATACTCCAATATTTTTCAAAACAATACCAGAATAAAGGTAAATTATTGGCTTCATTTTAAAAGTATTCTAAAGGAACTATTTTCGCAAAAAAAGGAGATCGTCTGGCTAAAGCCCGTTTTAATGGGCTTTAGGTTTTGTTAGCCTCTATTTTATTGTTGAAGAATCAGATTTACTAATAGTGTTTAAGGCGATTTTTCTTTTCTTCCCTCTGAGTTCAATATTTCCCAAAGGAATTAGTTTATATCCTTCCGTGCCAGAGATAAGGTTAAAAGTCTCCTTAGAAATCAATACATCTACGCCATATTGATTGCACTGTCCCTGGATTCGAGCAGTAGTGTTTAAAACATCTCCGGAATAGATGATGTCTTTTTTGATGACACCAACTTCTCCTGCCATGACAGTGCCATAGTGAATACCTGCCTTGAATTCTGGTAGAGCCTTATACTTTTTTTCGTAGATAGGTCTTAACTCAATAAGCTTTTCTTGAATATGTGTAAAACAATTGAGGCAATTGGCATTTCGACTACCCTTCTTAATCGACCAAGAAATTACAATCTCATCTCCAACATATTGGTAAATTTCCCCTTCATTGTTAAGAATTGTATCAGTGATGTCGAAAAATACATCCTTGAGTAAATTAAAGTATTTCTCATTGCCAATTTTCTCAGCAATTGTAGTTGAAGAACGCATGTCTAAGAACATAAAAATTCGATCTTCTTTTTTGGGGCTATGATAATTACCTGCGAGGAATTTCAAGAATACACCGGGTCCAAATTTATCATTGACTTGCAATAAGAAAAGTGTTAACAGGATAACAGCACCCCACATAATAAAAAAGGTGATCATTGAAAGACCAAATAATGGGGCCAAACTGGTACTCATGGAGTCGTATGAAACTCCCGCTATTCCATGCTCTGCAAATATGAGGAAAAATTGGTTTATCAACATAGCTAGTGTAAAAATCAACACATAAGCTGTAAAGGTAGTAAGTATAGCAAACCTAAAAGATTTCCTGCGAAACAATTGGCTATTGACCCAAACAAGCAATACACCAACAAGCACTCCAGAAACTATTCCGATAGCAATGCTTAAAAGTAAACCTGCTTCGGGAAGAAACAGAGGTGATGGACCAGTAGAATATGGTGAGTGGATTAAAGCATAATTGTAAAAGAAGTTATGAATATTTATTAAAACATAACCGAGTGTAATTAAAGCTACTTTGCGGATATTTATTTTCAATTGTTGAGATAATTTCATTTTATAGTGACTAACAACTTAGTAAGGTGTATTTGAAGCTCGATCTAATAGATCCTATACTTTATTAAACATAGTATAAATCTGTTTAAGAATATTTATTCTATTTTAGATTGATTAAAAGTTTATTTCATTAAAAAATTTTATTGAATGATTGCTAATCTAATAGTTATTTACTAGTTAGTTCATTACATTATTCTCTAAATTTTACGGGCTTTTACACAATAGCTTTATTATTGTGTAAAATGGTTCTTTTATAAATGAATATCCCCGAGGCTCCGCCTCGGGGAATTCTTTTCGATTAAAAAATAGGCTTTTACCCAACTTTATTCTGCTGTTTTCCAAGAACTAATAATATTACATCCACTAGATCTTAATAATCCTAATATCGGGCAACGAGCATCTACTCTCTTTCCTAATTCTTGTACTTGTTCCTTTGTTAGGTCACCAGATACCAACGTATCCATTCGGACTTCTTTATAGCTACCATTTGAATGATCACTTGAGCCCATAAAACCTGACAAATCTAAGTCTACCTCTAAATCAATGGTAACTTTAGTTAGTTTTAACTCTAGCTCTTCAGCAACTACTTGCGCTTGTTCGTTCTGACATCCAGCAAGAGATGCAGCAAAATACTGCATTGGGTTTGCGCCACTATTGGTACCTCCTTCTTCTACAGGTTCATCTAATTGCAATGTAAATTCGGTATCTGTAATTTTTACTGTTGTTGGCCAATTTTCACCAATTGCAGTTGCTTTAAATGTTTCTAAATGTTGTTCTGACATTGTTATCGTTTTAAATTATTGTGAAATTAAAAATCCTCCTATACTTGCTCCAAAATGATTGTGATTAGCATATTTTAGGTTTATGGCTGTTGCTTTATTAATATCAAAATTACTGTTTGATTGTGTGTTAGAGTCGTGTGTTAATTCAGGATAATAAACTCTTTCTCTTTCACTAAGGTTTAGGGTAGATAAAAGATCTTTACTGTTTACGGTGTAGTTATTTAGTAGTTCATTTTTGTAAGAGATAGAAATCATTTGGTACTGTACTTCTGCAAATAAAGCAAAATCATCGGTTGTATTGTGTAAAACACCTATTTTACTTTTGTAGCCAATACCCCTATTGTAATTTACTTTCCAAATTTTTTCTGTTTTCTCTCCATTATTGTTTTCAGCATATTCTGTTTTGGTTACATTTTGCCATAAGTTAAATAAAAGTCCTGAACTTAGATATGGATTAATATCACTGTTATTTTTTCCTATTACAAATAGAGCGGAAGAAAAAAAGAGCATTTTTCTATGCACAACAGTTTTACTATCAGAATTAGCTGAAGCACTATGCTGTGTAGTTTTTGGTTTTCCTAAGAAAAAACTAAAGGTACCTTCTGGCCCAAAATTATGGTTATCTAAATAAACATATCCAACATCTATTGTTAATCCTGCACCAAAGGAGCTGTTTACATTTTTTTCGTGTTGTGTATCTTTCTTTTTTCCTAATAAACTTTGCTCTTTACCTATTGTGTAGGTTAAGCCAATTTTAAATAGTGATTGGGCGGTAGTCATTTTAATAACACTTAATAGTAGAATTGTTAAGAATATTTTTTTCATTACATGTAATTTATAATTGTTTTTGTTTCGGATATAATTTTTTAACCAATTTACCAATACTCAATCCTTGAAATACGATAGAGAATAAAACAGCAGTGTATGTGATAAAGAATATGACTTCTTTTGACTCTCCTATTTCTGCTGGAAGTGACAGCGCTAATGCTAGAGATATTCCTCCTCGCAAACCACCCCAGGTTAAGAGTGTTACTGTTTTCATTTTTGTATGTTCTTTATGTTTTAATAAGGAAAAAGGAAGTATTACTGATATAAACCTGGATAGCAAAACAATTAAAATAGCAACTAAACCTAATACAAAGTATTTACCGTTGAACGCTAATAAATGAGCTGCCAAGCCTATCAATAAAAACAATACGCCATTAAGTGTTTCATCTAATATTGCCCATACTTCATTAAATGTTTTTCTTGTTGCTCCTTGATTAGATGAAATATTGAATTTGTTCCCTATAATTAATCCTGCAACTACCATAGCCAATGGTCCTGAAAAATGGAGCATAGAAGCGATTGTATAACCTCCCATCGCTAAAGCTATACTAAGGATAACCACCAATTGTGCATTTTCTTTTACTGATTTGATTAAGTAATAACCGACAAACCCTATTAATGCACCAAATAAGAGTCCTCCTAAGGCTTCTTCTAAAAAAAGCATCCCTATTCCTACTCCTATGGACTCTTCACTACCAGAAGAATGACCTGCTCCTAGCAGTAATAATATTCCTGAAAAAACGACCACACCAACCCCATCGTTAAAAAGTGATTCTCCCTCTATTTTCATCTCTAAGCTTTGACTGACCCCAGCTTTTTTAAGTATAGCAATAACAGCAATAGGATCGGTAGGAGATATTAATGCTCCAAATAAGAATGCTGGTATTAGTGGTAAATTGACTCCTATCAGTTTAGCTGCACCAAATATTAACCCTCCAACAATTGCAGTAGAAATAAGAACTCCTAAACTTGAAAAAAGAAGGACTGATTTTTTCTCTTTTGCTAAAGCGTGAATATTTACATGAATAGCTCCAGCAAATAGTAAGAAACTCAACATCCCATCCATCAGTAATGATTTAAAATCAGCATCGATAATTATATTACAAAAGAAAGTGTAAAACCCAGGAGTAAAATCTTTTGATAACACGAGGATAATAGTAAACAAAACACCTAAGAGCATTAAACCAATAGTGTTTGGCAGTTTTATCCATCGATAATTGATATAACTAAATATGGAGGAGATAAGGATTAAAATACTAAAGGATTCTAACATTTTTTTAGTTGGTTTTAGAATTTGTTGATAAAAATTTCCCGACAAATACTGCTACGACTACAGCAAGGTAAAATTGACCTACTATGCTCATTAAAATTGTTATAGCTTGGGCTGGGGGTAATGCTGGAGTAACATCTCCATAACCAACAGTAGTTATACTTACAAAACTAAAATAGTAGAAGGTATAACTATTCTCAATTGCTACCCCAATAAATGATTTAGGGTTTAGGTATTGCATTGTTTCAAACATAACCCCTCCAATTAAGCCAATAAATAGGAAGCCAGATATTGCCCCAAGAATACTTTTTAAATTAAAAGATTTATCGCTAATTAGTTGTTTAATAAGTACGAAGCTTAAAAATAAAAAGAGTAAAAAAGAACTTGCCAATCTTCCTAGCTTAAGGTTGTCAATATTAGGATATATAAATTCTAACCAAATAGTTATGAGCGTTATGACTCCTATACCATGATAAAAATAATTGTTTTTTAAGCGCTGACAAATGGATAATCCTGCAAGAATAACTAGCGTAAAGTTAGTTACGACAATTAACGAGGATGAAATCTGTGAAACATAAACTTGTACAGGGATCAATATAAAACTGACCAAAGACAAAAGCATGATTACATATTTGTAATGCTGAATTTTTTGCTGATATGTTTTGTTTATTTTCAACTAAAGGGGATTATAATTTCAAGTGTTTTTGCCTTATGGTTACCGCTTTTACAGAATAGATTAGTAAAAGAATAATAGAAATACTTACAGAAAAAACACCCATTAGTAACAATCCTTTTAAATAAATATCTCCATTTTTAAATATTGATTTTAGAATACCTGAAAAGAGAAAGAATAAGACTCCTACATATTGAAAAACAATAGATATGCTCAGTCTTTTTAGTTGAGAAAGTTTAGCTTTTATAACCGTTACATCCCTTTTTTCAGAAGCTTCTAACTGAGTGATTTCGTTATTCAATGCTAACATCATACTTGATGTTGATGAGATAATAAGACCTATTCCTGGCAATATTGTTATTGGTATGTACCATTCCATAATTATTTTAAATTTATCATTAACCCTACTGTAATAAAATCGTCTGCTAATTTACTTTCAACGTGAGAGTATTCAGCAAATACATTTAGTTTTTTTAAGTTTCTATGTGCACCTGCGCCAAACACTACTCCGATTTCTTTTTTAGTATGATGTACGCTTTCTTCAATCGTATAATTGACTCCTAATAAAGGATATAAACCCGCAAATTTTGTATCAAAAATGTAATGACTAATTATATCTATATCATATGCTTTTTCTTCGCCTTTCTTAAAGAATGAAAATTCAGGACCAAAACAAATATGTTCTCCAAGGTTATAATATACTCTTGAGTTAACACCAACACTTTCTAGTATAATTGAATAAGATGCGCCTAAACCTACTGTTATTGATTTTTCTTCGAATAAACAGGGATCACTGAATTCTTTTGCATTTATTTCTTCACTTTCTGATTGAGCATAACCTACAAAAGGGATGATAGCAAACAAAAGTGTATAGGTATTGAATCTCATTATTTTTTATAAATTATTTTAGGTAGTTCCGATATGTGGTATATCAGTTAATTTATTCATCTCATAATTGAGTGTACTTCTATTGTATAATTGAAATTTTTTCTGAGTTGTAATCTATAATGTTATCTTTCCTTAATTGACTCATTACATTATTTACCGTTTGTCTAGATGTGTTAGTTAAATTGGCTATGTCAGTATGTGATAATATGTTTTCTGCCTCTACACCATCTTCTTTCTTAATACCAAATTCACTGATGTAATCAAATATGTATTCTTTAATCCTTGTCTTACTGTCTTTGTATAATAGGTCTTCCAATTTTCTTTCCAATTTTTTAATTTTAAAACCATTTAATTTTAAAATGTTGTTTTTTAAAGAACTATGTTTCTCCATTAAAACTCTCATTTGATCTGCTTCTATAAAACAAACAGAAATATCTTTAAGAGCAATTGCTTTGTCTGTATTATGGTTATTTATTTCATCATCCAATAAGGCTAACTCTCCAAAAATATGCCCTCTTTTAATAATGTTTTTTGTGTGATTATTTGGTGAAGAAACAATTTTTACAGCTCCAGTTTTAAGAAAATAAACAATGTCTTTATCTTCCCAATTAAAATGAATTTCTTCTCCTTTTTTAAAACATTTCATTTCTAATGTTTCGCACATCTTCATTAAATTCCAACGACCCATCTTATTCATGAGACTAAAATTCTCTAGAAA
>CAJWVX010000153.1 GCA_913048175.1 uncultured Flavobacteriales bacterium
ATCAGATCAACAAAGTTCTGATTTAACAACTATTATTCAAGAAATTGTTGATAGAACGGGATATAGTTCTAGTAGTGCTATTAGTTTAATTATTACTGGTACAGGGGAAAGAACTGCAGAATCCTTTGATGGAAACGCAACACAAGCAGCTCAGCTATGCATAACATATACTAGTCCGAAAGTAAGTGTTTGTGCTCAAATTTCATCAAGCATAGATGATGTTGAAGAAAACGGAAACGATGGCTCTGTTTACACCAACAGCTCAGACATTGAACTTGTTAGCGATGGTAGTGCAGGTAATCAAGTTATTGGTTTAAGATATCCTTCACTGTCTATTCCTCAAGGAGCAATTATTGCTAGTGCATACTTACAATTTACTTCAGATGAAACAAACACAGGAACGTGCAACCTATCAATTACAGGTGAAGACATAGATAATTCTCCAGCTTTCAATACCACTACTAACAATGTTTCAAATAGAACTAATACTTCAGCTTCAGTCAACTGGTTGCCTCCAAATTGGAATACTGTTGGGCAATCAGGGTCAGATCAACAAAGTTCTGATTTAACAACTATTATTCAAGAAATTGTTGATAGAGCAGGATATAGTTCTAGTAGTGCTATTAGTTTAATTATTACTGGTTCGGGCGAAAGAACTGCCGAATCCTTTGATGGAAACACAACACAAGCAGCTCAGCTATGTATAGTTTATGAACTTCCTAGTTTCATCTGGACCGCTGAAACTCTTATCAATAAAACAGATTGGTTTGATGGTGGCAATTGGTCATCAGGTACTCCGCCAACATTTAATAATAGTGTAATCATTCCAACAAATCCATCGGGAGGAAACTTTTTTCCAGATATTAATTCATTAAATGCTGCATGCAAAGATCTTACTATTCAAATAGGAGGAGCACTAACTATTTCGGGATCTAACACTTTAGATATTTATGGATTATGGAGCAATAACGGAATGTTCATACCCAATTTAAGTACTGTAAATTTCCTAGGTTTTTCTGCCCAAACTATCACAGCTTCTAGTGCTCAAACGTTTTATAACATATCGTTAAACAATTCTTTTGGCCTTAATGTTTCTAGTGGTAATTTAGATTTAAAGAATACACTAACCTTAACAAATGGAGTATTTAACACAGGAAACTTAGTTACACTAATTTCTGATGCTACTGGAACAGCAAGTATTGCAGAGATTACAGGAGGAAGTGTAACAGGTGATATAACTATGCAAAGGCATCTTAGTTCTGGACCAACTACTTGGAGATATTTAACTTCTGCTGTCTCTGGAACTACAATTGCAGATTTTAATGATGATTTTTTTACTACAGGATTTATAGGTGCTAACGATCCTCCAGCAGTTAACTCTTGGCCCTCAATTTATACTTATGATGAAACTAAAGCAGGAATTATAGACTCAGGTTTTACTGCGGCTACTAATGTAGCTAACACTATTGCCGTTGGCCAAGGATTTTGGGCTTATACCACTAACATATCTGCCTATACAATTGATGTTGTGGGACCACCTAATGTTGGAAATATTAATTTACCAGTTAGTTACACCGATAATGGCACGCCTTCTGAAGATGGATGGAATATGGTAGGAAACCCATATCCTTCTGCTATAGATTGGGATTCGCCAAGTATTACTAAAACCAATGTAAATGCTGCTATTTACATTTGGAATACTGACCAACAACAATTTGCTAGTTATATTTTCCCTTTAGGAACTAATGGTGGAAGTAATAAAATTGCTTCTACACAAGCTTTTTGGATGCAGGGAAACGGAAGTGGTGCAAACATTCAATTAACTGAATCTTGCAAGGTTAATACAGATGCCGTATTCTTAAAGCAAAACACAACTTCTCCATTAATAATTAAATCTCAAAACAATAATGGTAGTGATGAATTGGTTATTAATTTCGAATCGAATGCTACTAATGCTTTTGATATTAATTTTGATGCTAAAAAACTAAACTCCTCCAATGTAAGTTTACCAGCAATATCAAGTGTTGCTAATGGAATTGATTGTTCTATAAACCAAATGAACCCTCAAGAAATTGATATCCCTATTAAAATATTAGCTGGGATTAGTGGCATTCAAAATATAACTATTGAAAACGCAAGTTTATTCAGTAATGTTTCTTGTCTTATTCTTGAAGACGTGTTTAATCATATTTATTATGATTTATCTGAAGTTAGTTCTTTCTCGACTTATATATACGACACTACTCAAACTTCAAGATTCCTACTTCATGTTGGTGCCAGAGTTATTATTCAGAAAACAGATGTGAGTAGCTTTGGAAATAATGATGGAAAAATAATTTACACAAAAAATAGCTCCTCAAACTTTGATGTTATATGGAAGGATAACTTAAATACTATTTTACAAACTAGTAATAATACTTTTCTTTCTGATTCTTTAACAGGTTTAACTGTAGGTACATATTACATCGAAGCAAGTGATTTAATATGCGGAAATAGTATTGATACTATTATTATTAATGACCCAACACAAATAATTACTTCTGTTAAAAATTTAAAAACTACAGATAAGCCTAAAGTTTGGGTTAATCATAACGCCCTTATTATTACAGGAAAAGAAATCAGAAATATTATGGTCAGAAATTTATTAGGCCAAGTTTTATTTAACGTAACAAATATAGATAAGGAAAAAAAGGTATTTAACTTAAATCAATTAAGTAGCCAGGTAATCATTATTACTACTTTGAGTAACGATATAGTTTCTTCAGATAAAGTTGTGTTTATAAACAGTAATAATTAAATTATTGTCAAAATTTGAAGAAAAAAAGTTAATATTCAAAACTATTCAATCGTATTTAAAATAGCTTTGTATCTGATTAAACTAAAATCAAGCGATTAAATAGGGATAGGCTTAAAGACTTTTATGATAAAACTATTAAATGACATTACAGAATTTAAATGTATGAATTTGATCTGGCTATGGACTTAAAAAAATAAAACTAGAATAAAATCAGTTAATGACCCCTTGGGGAAACAGTGTCCTAATTAAATTTATTCTAAGCTTTAATAAAGCCAATATAGCAGTAGCAATTTTATCATTTATAAAAAAAGAATATTCAAAATAAAAACACATTAATGTGTTTCCCTTCAAAAGAGGTTATAAGACTAAAACTACCAATATTGTATTCTTATTCTGTTAAAGAGATGATGAATAAAGGTCTGTAAAATACAGATCTAAATTTGGAATTTCCTTGAAATTAACTTGGGATAAAATATGATGAAAAATTAAGTTATATATTCTTAGGATTTATCGATTAACAGATTTATGCATTCTAATAATTATTATATACAAAAGTATTTATACTTAATTTAGTGCCGGTATATACACTTATAAATATCCTTTGTTATAAAAAATCTAATGAAAAAATTAATCCTTATACTATCTATTTTACTGACCACTCCATACCTCATAGCCCAATCATTACCTAACGCAGGGTTAGTTTTACATTATGATGCCCAAGATATTGATGGTGATGGAGATTTTACTGATCAACCCTCAAACAACTCAATAGTAAGTAGTTGGGAAAACCAATCTTCTACTGGAAATGCAGTAGCAAGTTTAGGAAACGAACCAACATTTAATGCCAACGGTATAAATATTAACGGTGCAATTAATTTTGATGGAACAAATGATTTATTTAGAATTGCTAATTCAACAGAACTCAACGAAGAAACTCAAACGAATGAAATCTCTTTAGCTATTGTGTTAGAGACGGGATCAAGTGTCTCAGGAGATCAAATCATTTATGAGCAAGGTGGTGGTGCCAGAGGTTACAGCTTTGTGATTCAGGACAACCACATTTATGCAGGAATATGGAATAATATTGAATGGGATTTAAATCATCAATATAAAAGTGTTGACTTAGGTGTTGTTTCACCAAATACTATTTATTTTATTACGATCGTGCAAAACTCTTCCTCTGGTGCAGACGCAACCAACACATTAAGTATCTACTTAAATGGAGCTTTAGCAAGTAGTGTTAACCATGTAGATCCTCAAAGAGCTCATCCTGGAACAATTGGACTTGGAAGAATAAATTCAGGAACTGTCTTGCCAGCGAACAACGTTGTTGGAAACACTACAAACACTAACTATTTTCAAGGTATGATTGGTGAATTTGCTATTTGGAAAAATGCGCTATCTCAAACAGATATTAATGATTTAAATGCCTACTTTATCAATAGATGGAGTCTTCAGACACCTCCTAATGTTGACTTAAATGGTTTGACATCAAATGGTCAAAATTTTCAAACACAATACTCTCAAGGAGGAATTCCTGTTAACATTGCCAATTCGGGTGCTGCCGATATTTCCGATATAGAAAGCGTATACCTTTCAAATCTTCAATTTAAAATAAACGACATTTTGGATGGAACAAATGAAGTCCTTAATATCAATGGAACAGACATTGTTCTAAGCAATAATAGTGCTACTATTATTGCCGCCAATAACGGCTTGCCAAAACTGAGAAGTATAATTTCATCAGGTACTGGAAGTGATGCCGGGAAACAACTTTTATTATTAGAAGCAGTAAATAGCGGCAATAGCTTAATAAATCTTGCCATTGCTGATGCCAAAACCATATTGAGAAATATTACTTATAAGAATCAGGCGAATCCTGTTTTATTGGGGGTTAGAACAATAGCAATTACTGCCACAGATGATGACAATAAAACGTCTGCACCAGCAATGAGCGAAATAGAATTAATTGTTGGGGCTCCAGCAGTTGATTTAAATGGAACCTCAGCAAGTGGAGGTAATTATTCGACAACCTACACCAACCTCAGTACTGAAAACATAACAGATCCTGTTGCAACGATTACTTCAGTAAATAATATCGCATCTTTAGAATTGTTCCTCGCTGTTCAAGATGTAAATCTTGAAAATTTCAATATCAGTGGCACTGCCATTAATGTTTCTTCAAATGGAGTAACAAACATTAACGCAAGTACAAATCTAACTGTTACTGTTTCAGAAATCTCAACAGGATTAAATTCCGGGAAACAACGTGTTTTAATTGTTCCCGCAACAAGTCTTTCTGCCAATGACATGCAAACACTCCTTCGATCCATCACCTATCAACATAGCGCTGGTAATTTCTCTACAAGTAATCGAATCATTGGGATAATTACAACAAATATTAACGGCATATCATCCCCTCAGGTAAATTCAACACTAAATATTGCATCTCCTCCAATCAATAACGTCCCTGGTTCGCGAACAACCGAAGCAAACACTCCTTTGTCTATTCCAGATATTTCTTCCTCAGATGAAGATGGAGACTTAAATTCTTTAAAGATTGTAGCAATGAGTGGCGGAGATTTAGACATTACTCCTTCTGGATCTGTTGTACTTTCTGGAAATAATGTAGATATTTTAATCCTCACAGGAAATGAATTGGACATCAATATTTCCTTAGCCTCATTAGTGTACACCAGCACAATAACAACAGGTTCAGAAATTTTAGAAGTTACGTCAACAGATCTTTTAGGCGCGCAAGACATCGATCAAATTACCATATCCATAAGCCCTCCTCCATTAAGCGGATTAGTGTTACATTTCGATGCACAAGACATTGATGGGGATGGAGATTTATCGGATCAGCCTGCAGATGGATCACCCGTAACAACCTGGATAGACCAATCCTCATCAGCACCTAATAATGCGGCTACTTCAGGAGGAAATCAACCTACATTTAATGTCAATGGAATTAATGCCAATGGGGCAATAAATTTTGATGGAAATAATGATTTATTTACAATTGCCAATTCAACAGAACTCAACGAAGAAACTCAAACGAATGAAATCTCTTTAGCCATTGTTCTCGAAACAGGCTCAAGTGTTGCAGGAAATCAAATTATCTATGAGCAAGGTGGTGGCTTAAGAGGCTATAGCTTTGTCATTCAAAATAATCACATCTATGCAGGAATATGGAACAACACGGAGTGGGATGCAAATCATCAGTACAAAAGTGTAGATTTAGGAGTTGTAGAACCAAACACAATTTATTTTATTACCATTGTTCAGAATTCTTCTTCTGGTGTTGATGCGACCAACACACTCAGTATTTATTTGAACGGATCTTTGGCCAGTAGCGTAAATCACGTTGATCCACAGCGCGCACATGGTGGTAGTATTGGATTGGGTAGAATAAACGGTGGAACTGTATTACCTGCTAATAATGTTTCTGGTAATACCGCCAATACAGATTATTTTAATGGTATGATTGGTGAATTTATGATCTGGAAAAATGCCTTATCACAGACAGAAATAAACACATTAAACACCTATTTTATAAATAGATGGAGTCTTAAAAACCCTCCCGTTTTGGATTTGAACGGTATTGCATCGAATGGTCAAAATTTTCAAACGCAATTCTCCGAGGGAAGTATTCCTATTAACATAGCCAATTCAGGTGCTGCAAGCATTTCAGACATAGAGAATAATGATCTTTTGAATATGGAACTTAAGATAAACAACCTATTGGACGGAGCAGCTGAATTACTAAATATAAACGGGACAAATATTTCTCTCAGTACCAATAATACAACCATAATTTCTTCGATTAATGGTTTACCTAAACTCCAAAGTACTATTTCTGCAGGAGCTGGTACTGATGCAGGAAAGCAGATTTTAATCTTGCAAGCACTAGACAACGTTAACCTAGTAACACTCTCTATAAGCGATGCGCAAACAATATTGCGAAATATTACCTATGAAAATCAGCTAGTATCTTTAAGTCAAGGGCTCAGAACAATAGAAATTACTGCAACCGATACCGATAATAAAACCTCGGCAATAGTGCTTAGTGAAATAAATGTAATTGCGGGAGCTCCTTTAGTTGATCTTAACGGTAGCTCAACTGCTGGAGGAAATTACACCACCAATTACGCCAACCTAACAACTGAAAAAATAACAGCTACAAATGCTACAATAACCTCAGGAAGTAACATTTCCTCATTGGAACTATTTTTAGCTGTTCAAGATTTAAACCTTGAAAACTTCAACATTAGCAGTACTGCAATTAATATCTCATCAAATGGAATAACGACAATTACATCGACAACGCCTAATTTAACTATTACTGTTTCAGAGATTACAACAGGTTTGAATGCAGGAAATCAATCTGTTTTAATTGAACCTGTAACGGCTCTTTCTGTAAATGATATGCAATTGCTATTAAGAGCGATTACTTATGAGCATATCACTGGTACTTTCTCAACTAATAATAGAATAATTGGTACTGTTGTAACAAGTGTTAACGGATCTTCCTCTACTCAGGTAAACACAACATTATTTTCAATTGATGAATATGAATGGACAGGAACTACAAGTACAGATTGGAATACATCAAGTAATTGGAATAACAATATTACTCCTCCAAATTCAGCAAACATTCTAATTCCAAATACAATAAATCAACCTATTCTAGATCAAAATAGAACAGTAAAAGATTTAACTATCAATAATTCAGGATTTGATTTGAATAATTTTAATCTCAATATTGAAGGTGGTGTAACTATTAATGGCGGAACAATAAGCGGAGGTGAAGCGATTTTTATAGGTTCCATCAGACAAAACATTTCTGTTACTGGCATTTTAACTATTGAAAATATGACCATTAATAATTCTAATGGTATTGAGCTCTTAAATGGCGAAATAAATTTGTCAAATACATTAACTTTAATAAATGGAGATTTATTAACAAACAACGGTTTTACATTAATTTCTAATGCGTCTGGTACAGCTCGAATTGGAACAATTACTGGAGGAAGTATTGTTGGGAATATTACAATGCAGCGCTATGTAGGTTCAGAGTCAGCTAACTGGAAATACTTAACATCCGCTGTATCTGGAGCTACAATTGCAG
>CAJWVX010000154.1 GCA_913048175.1 uncultured Flavobacteriales bacterium
TGGTTATAATCCAGCAGAATTTGGTGGGTCTAACACAATCACTGAAGCAAATTTAAAAGCTCAAAGGTTTAACACAGTATCAAATGATTGGGACGGATTAGTTTATGGAACTTGTAATTTAGGGCCAAATACGGTTACAGGTGTAGTTGTCCCCTCTACTACTTTCTTTGTCGATTGGACATTAACTGATAATACGAGCCCTTTACCAGTTTCGCTAACAAACTTTACAGCTGATTGTGATGGTGGTAGTGTTTTAATTTCTTGGTCAACAGCATCAGAAATAAACAATGATTACTTTACTGTAGAAAGAAGTACAGACGCCATAAATTTCGAGCCTGTTGGAACGGTAAATGGAAACGGAAATAGCAATACTACGAATAACTACAGTTGGACAGATGATAACCCTTTAAATGGAACAACTTACTACCGTTTAAAACAAACCGATTTTAATGGTGCTTATGAATACCATGGAGTAAAAGCCGTTTCTTGTGAGCAAACTGGTGTCATCTCTATTTATCCTAATCCTTTTGAAGGCAGTTTTACAGTACAGCTATCTGAAAATACCACTTACCCAATAACGGTAGAAGTAATAGATAATTTAGGTAGAAAATTACACGTACAACTAATTAAAAATGCTATCACAGAAATAATGTTAGACAACAATATTTCTAAAGGCACCTACTTTGTTAGAGTATTTAATGAAACTACTCAAGTAGTTGAACGATTAGTTAAAATGAATTAAGATGGAGAAAATAGTCAGAAGAGTATATACATCCTTTTATCAGAGAACAACAGGAGTATCTTATAGAGAGCAAGTAATAGTAATGGTAAGCACTATTGGTTTTATATTGGCAATTATTATCCCATTAATATATCTAGTGGCACTATTTGCTAACAGTTAAAAAATCAGAAATTAAAGTAATTCTTATATGTTTTAAATGACTGGGATTATTAGATAGGTTAAATGGCTATCCTATAGGATAACCATTTTTTGTCATAATTTCTTTGCCGGATTTCAACTATTTTCTATCTGTATTTACGTTTTTTCATCAACTTACTAAGAATAGAAATCCGTTTTTAAGTTCAGCCAAGTGGCATTAAGTGTTAGTCTGGCATGCTCACTTAAGCTCAAACATAAATCGATAAACTCCCCAAAAGTTAATTTTCATACATGGTTTATTTTGGTCAGACCCCGATATTTATAGAGAATGTTATCGATTTTATTGTTTCTGGCATCGAATTTAAATTGGCTTACTGTACCGAAAATAACCATAACAAACACTATCAGTAACGGTGATGCAGTTCAATTGAGTAATCTGTATTTTTTTATAATAACGGGTACATTAACCATGTCAATGGAGGCTACTGGTGTTGACTTTCATATTGATGGAGAGATGTATCTTTTTAGTTCTGGAGTGATAATAGGCGAAAGCTCACAAGATCGCATTTATGGTGCGAATGGATATATTTTTCTCGATAATCAATCTCTGTCTACCAATACAGCATACAATAATATTGGTGGAATGGGGATCTCCATTACAACTGGAGCAACAGCTCCAGGTTCAACTAATATTAAAAGATATCATAATTCTAGGTCTGGAACGGGTTTAACTAGTTCGGTTGACAGGTGGTTCGATATTTCACCATCTACTAATGCTGGCTTAGATGCTACATTAAAAATAGAGTACTTCACTGAAGAATTAAATGGACTCACGGATAATGCCATGACACTATACAAATCAACGGATATAGGATCCACTTGGACAAATGAAGGCGGTATCTGGACAGATAATGGTACGGAAGATTACATTACACTAACTGGAATTGATGGCTTTTCTGATTGGACAGCTAGTAGTTATTGTACTTTAGTAGGATCGGTAACAAATACTATTTGTGCTAAAGAGAGTATTGTTGTAAATGGAAACACTTATGATGCGGCTACTCCTAACGGAACAGAAACTTTTACTGGTATTGGTCCTAACATCTGTGATTCTATTGTTACAATTAACTTAACTGTTTTGCCAAATAAAACTGGTACCAACAACCAAACAGTTTGTTATAGTGGTAGTATCTCGGTAAATGGAAACACTTATGATGCGGCTACTCCTACTGGAACAGAAACTTTTACTGGTATTGGTCCTAACAGCTGTGATTCTATTGTTACAGTTAACTTAACTGTTTTACCAGAAAAAACTGGTACCAACAACCAAACAGTTTGTTTTGGTGGTAGTATCTCGGTAAATGGAAACACTTATGATGCAGCTACTCCTACTGGAACAGAAACTTTTACTGGTATTGGTGCTAACAGCTGTGATTCTATTGTTACAGTTAACTTAACTGTTTTGGCTACTATTGATATTTCAACAACTACCAATAACATGGTAATGACTGCAAATACTACAAACGCAACTTACCAATGGTTAGATTGCAACAATAATAACAACCCTATTAGCGGAGAAACGAACCAAACCTATACAGCATCAACAAGTGGTAATTATTCCGTTGTAGTTACTATAGTAAGCTGTTCAGATACTTCAGCATGTATAAATCTATCAACCGTTGGTATTAACGAAACAAACTTTGGTGAGGCAGTCAGTCTTTACCCTAATCCAGCAACAGGAAATGTTAACCTTAACTTTGGGCAATCCTTAAATGGTGGTTCAGTAATTATTGCTGATGTAAAAGGAAAGCAAGTTTATAGTTTAGATAACTTAAATAGGCAATTGTTAAACTTAGATATCAACCATTTTAGCAACGGAATTTATTTCGTGAAAATTCTAAATAATAACCAACAAAAAGTAATTAAGTTGATTAAACAATAGCTTACAAAAAACTAATTAATATGATCTTTTAAGTTTTAAATGACTGAACTTAATAAATAGGTTGAATGGCTGTCCGAAAGGACGGCCATTCTTATTTTTCAACCTTCGGGTTGAAATTCTTCTTTCTATGATTCTCCAACCCGAAGGTTGATTCATTTCTATCCACTTCGCTCTAAATTTGATTCTGTAATTATTTACAATTAAAACATTCCCTATGAGAAAGACGATATTACTACTTACAGTTATACTAAGCGCAATTTTTGTTTCAGCACAAACAACATGGAATGGCAGTACGAGTACTGATTGGAATACAGGCACAAACTGGAGCACTGGGATTGTCCCCACTTTAGCAAATGCTGTTATCATTCCAAGTGGTACGCCAAACGAACCAACAATAGGCGCTGTCGTTGATGCTGCATGCGATCATCTTACTGTAAATACTGGAGCAACCTTAACTGTTCAAACTACTGCTACCAATTTTGATATAAATGGCAATGCCGACATAGACGGAACATTAACGAATACAGGCAATAAGTTTATCAAGCTAAAGCAGACTAACGGGACACTTGGAGGCAACGGAGATATGTCAACCTGTCATTTTAAGGTAATTGTTCCCTATGATTTGGTGACAAACATTGCCATTCGTGATCTAGATATAGCTAATGGTGACAACCTGGATATGGCAGGTTTTAACTTGACGCTTAGTGGAAATATAAAAAATCAAGGTGATCTTATAGCAAACGGGGGTACGTTGACTTTGAATGGAACAAGTCTTCAAAAAATTACTGGTGATAATAATGATTATTTCGACCTTCAGGACCTTATCATAACAAACACTACTACCAATTCAAAGGCCATTCAATGGGATCCGGATGTAAGAACAACGATAGCTAGTACATTATTCATGTCAATGCCCAATGGCGGTGACTTCGATCTTAACGGAGCAGTAATAAACCTTGGAACTACGGGGTCAATTTCAGGAGAAAGCTCAGATGATCGAATTTATGATGCGAAGTCAGACTATCTTTTTGATCAAAGCGATGTGTTTGGAGCCATTAAGTTTACCGTAAATTTATCTACCGTCTCTACTGCCTACAATGACATTGCCGGAACGGGGCTCTCTATTACAACCGGAGCAGGCAATACACCGGGTTCAACTGTTATATTAAGATCGCATGCTCCACGTTCAGGTGATTTTTCAAACCAATCTGAAGGGATTGAGCTTTGGTATTTTATGACATCAACTACAAATACTTCTCTAGATCTTACGATTAAAATAGAGTACTTCGATTCTGATTTAACCGGTCATACATCTAATTCGGATATGTCAATTTTCAGGTCTGATGATGCTGCATATCAATGGTGGGACCAATTTGGAACATGGGCAGATAACGGTTCTGAAGACTACGTGACCATAACCGGAATTGATGCTTTTGATGATCCTAATAATGGAATATCTGAGAATAGTTATTGGACAGTTAGTAACGCTGCTACCAGTAGTATGGAAGGATACGTTTGGGATGGTGACATCGATACCGATTGGGACAATGCGGCAAATTGGTCTAGAGGTGTTGTGCCTACAGAAGATGAAAGTGTAATCATACCAAGTGGAACACCATTCGCCCCAACAATTGATGCGACTACAAATGCACAATGTGCTCATCTAAGAATAAATTCAGGAGCTACCTTAACCTGTGCTGCCATAGACGCCTCAGGTGGAAGATTTGAAATTGGAGGTGGTATTGATGTGGATGGAACATTAAACCATACAGGTGATCGATTCATTGGGTTAAAGGAATCAGTTATATGGTATGATGAAGGTCTTTTTATAGATGGTGATGGAGACATGACTACGTGCTATTATAAACTTACCGGAGATTACGATTTAGCAAAAGATATTGCTATGAAAACGATGTATACAGGAACTTCAAATAATAATATTGATTTAGCAGGTTATACCTTAACGCTTACTGGAGACCTCCATATTGATGGCTCATTTACACACAGTAATGGTACTGTTATTATGAGTGGCTCATCTGTTCAATATATAGATTCAGAAAATGACTTTTTTTATAACCTTATTTTGACAAATACTACGACTAATGCCGAAGCGGTAAAGGTACAGACTACTGATATCACCATAGTCAATACTTTAACCATGTCTATGTCCAATGGAGGTGACCTTAACCTTAATGGACAAACAATAACGCTTGAGACAAACGCTTCAATAGTAGGCGAAAGCTCTGCTGATCGTATTTATGGTACATCTGGAAAAATTACACATACGATAAACATGCCTTCCAATGCTACAGCATACAATGATATTGCCGGAATGGGAATATCCATTACTACCGGAGCAGGAAATACGCCAGGCACCACCGTTATTGAACGAGCACATGATATTCAATCAGGAACCGGGCTTAGCACATCTGTAGAAAGGTGGTTTGATATTACACCAACAATCAATACTGCTCTTGATGTTACATTAGAAGTAGAGTATTTCGATGCAGAGTTAAATGGGCTAGCTTCCAATTCTAACATGACACTTTATCGTTCTACAGATGTTGGAGTAACATGGACAGATGAAACGGATACTTGGACAGATAATGGCACAGAAGATTACCTTACAAAAACTGGAGTTACTGCCTTTTCTCGATGGACAGCTAATAATCCAGTTGTACTTCCTATTGAATTAACTCATTTTGATGCGGGTTGTCAAAATGATAACCCAGAATTATCTTGGTCAACAGCCTCAGAAATAAACAACGATTACTTTACCATAGAAAGAAGTACAGATGCTATAAATTTTGAGCCTGTTGGAACGATAAATGGACACGGAAACAGTAATACTACTCTTAACTATATGTGGACAGATGATAATCCATTTAGTGGAACAACTTACTACCGCTTAAAGCAAACCGATTTTAATGGCGCTTTTGAATACCATGGAGTAAGATCTGTTTCTTGTGAGCAAACAAGTGAGATTTCTATATATCCAAACCCATTTCAAAAGAGCTTTACAGTACAGTTATCTGAAAATACCACTTACCCAATAACAGTAGAAGTAATAGATTATTTAGGCAGAACAATACATACGAAAGTAATAGAAAGTACTACCTCCGAAATAGTGTTAGATGATAACATCTCAAAAGGCACCTACTTTGTTAGAGTGTTTAACGAAACAACTCACATTATTGAGCGAATTGTAAAAATGAATTAAGATGGAGAAAATAGTCAGAAGAGTATATACATCCTTTTATCAGAGAACAACAGGGGTCTCTTATAGAGAGCAATTAACAGTAACGGTAAGCACTGTTGGTTTTATAGTAGCAATTATTATCCCATTAATATATCTAATAGCAATTTATATTGAAAGTTAAAAACTTGATGGAAATTTTCCTCCGGATAGATTAATTCTATTTAAAACACATTTTTACAACACTTCTATACTGTTTCTTTAATCACTAATAATGAAATAGTTAATCACCACAATTTTCAACCTTCGGGTTGAAATTCTTCTTTCTATGATTCTCCAACCCGAAGGTTGATTCATTCCTTACCGCTTCGCTCTAAATTTGATTTTATAATTACGACACTTCCTATGAGAAAGACGATACTACTAACACTAATACTAAGCGCAACTTTTGTTTCAGCACAAACAACCTGGAATGGTTCTACAAGTACTGATTGGTTTGTTGGTGCAAACTGGAGCACTGGTAGTGTTCCAACTTCAACTAATAACGTGATAATCCCAAGTGCGCCAGTAAACCAACCAAAACGGTGAATTAATGACAAGTATTTGTAATTCGAAACCTGAAGTCTTAGAAAATGGTAAAATTAGATTATTAGAAGAATGGCAATGGACTTCAGAAGATCAATCTAAAGAGAATTCGGTTTTAGAAGAAACCTAATCAAACCCCTATTGATAATCCATAATAGCTAATTAATCTTTAAACAAGTTTATTACCTCTTAATCTCACTAAATATTTAAGGATTAATATAAATCATATTGTTTTGGTTTCTAGAATTCACAAAATCTCTATAGAAATTATATTTCTCCTTTTTATTGGGAATCATACTAATTAAACCTGCTGCAACACTTACAAAATTGACCATATGCTGAGGAGGTGTTTGACCGTGATAAATTGATTTATTTGCCTCATATTGCAAGGATGCTTCTAATTTATCTTCCGTAGTAGATTCTGTGATTGTTCGAGCTTCATACATTGATAATTTAATATTGTTTTGTGCATTATTTAATTCCTGATCTGGAACAACATTCATACCCAAAAATTGATTCTTAAAACTATTAAAATCTTGTAAGGATGAAATATATACTTGCTCCAAACTAATTGTGTCATTCACCAAAAATAGTTTAGCAACTAAATTTCCTCTTTTTAAAGAATCAGGAATGGTAATCGTTATTGGATGAAAACCAATATGACTAAATATTACAGTATCATTAGGTTCTACATCCAAATTAAATTCTCCTATAGTATTACTACTTGTCCCTAATAAATTACTCTTTGAAATAGTTACTTGCCCCAACGGAGATTTTAACGCATCCGAATTATATATAATTCCAGAAAAAGATATTTTAGTGGAATCTCCAAACTGAGCATAGGCAAAATTAAAACATATTAACCCTGTCATAAGAACTATAAGTTTTAAAACTGATATTTTTATAAAGATGTTCATTTACTAAATTTAATCAATTAACCTTTAACACCACTGTATGTTGCGTTTGCTTAGTTTATTAATAGCTTAGAAGTAATAATTTTTGTGAGCTTACCCAAGCTAAACATTGTCAAAAAAGCAAACCCTAACCAAGCCCAAAGCAAGGATGCAACTTGCTAACAATTAACTTAAAAACTACTGACAAAAATTATGGCATTAACTGGCCAAGTTCACAAAAAACTGCAACTGCTCGCAACCCAAATGCAATATACAGAATGTGCCTGTTGCACAACCTTGTTGAAAAGGTCATTTAAAATAGATAAATAACTGG
>CAJWVX010000155.1 GCA_913048175.1 uncultured Flavobacteriales bacterium
TGACGAAGTATTTTGAAATGCTTCCGGATATGAGTGACCTTAAAAAAGAGTATAAGAGTATGAGAGCAGAAAGTGATTCTTCTGTTGTTAAAAAAAGTCAACAATGGCTTAAGGATAACATGGAACCTGGAGCTATTGATGTAAATATCATGACTAAACTTGACAAAGCCAATTTTACGAAATCTGGAGAGCAGTTGCCTCAAGATATGAATGATGCACATGCAGCCTTAAGAGGTTTTGCAAAAAGTGATTTAAATTCTGGAGTTGTTTTATCTGCAGGACTAAGCCCAAGATTATATAGTTACGTTGCTAATTTTGACACTTTTTTTCCGGATGATGAGGAGCAGTTGGAGAAAACAATTATTTTAAAAGTAAGTGATTATCGTTCAGCTCTAGTTCAAGGTAAATTTTTGGCTAAAAAGGGGATTTGGGTTACTGAATATAGAGTTGAATCTGGTTTGAATTGTGGAGGCCATGCTTTTGCTACCGATGGGTTTTTAATGGGACCAATCTTAGAAGAATTTAAACAAAAGAAGCATGAATTAATTGAACAGGTTCATGATATTTTGAACGATGCTTTAGAGGGTTTAGGTAAGAAAAGACTTTCTAAACCTTTACATATGGATTTTACAGCACAAGGTGGTGTAGGTACAAATAATGAACATAATTTATTGTTAAATAATTATGGTGTTGATTTAGTTGGGTGGGGAACACCTTTTTTATTGGTTCCTGAAGCCGTTAATATTGATGATAATTCTTTTAAAATTCTTTCAGAATCTGGCCCGAGAGATCTTTATTTGAGTGATATATCACCAATTGGAGTTCCTTTTAATTCAGTTAAAGGAAATACTAAGGATGAAGAAAAGGATGAGAAAATAGAATCTGGAAAACCGGGAAGTACCTGTCCTAGTCAATTCTTGAAAATTTACAACACAGAGTTTACGGATAGGCCAATTTGTGTTGCGTCTCGTCAATATCAAAAGCTTAAAATAAAAGAATTAGACGGAATGAATCTTCCTGAAGTAGAACATCAAAAAGCTTATGATAAGATTACGGTTAAATCTTGTATTTGTGCTGGATTAGTAATGACTGCATATTCAGAAAATGATATTATAAAGCGTTCAGATGGTAAAGGAATTTCTTTATGTCCTGGACCAAATATGGCTTATTTTTCTAAAGAATCTACTTTACATGAAATGGTAGATCACATCTATGGGAAAATCAATGTTTTAAACGATTCTTACCGACCACATATGTTTATCAAAGAGTTGGGAATGTATATTGATTATTTAAATAATGAGATTGAAGAATCAGTTCTAAATTTAAATGGAAAAAAGGTAAAATACTTTATTAAGTTTAAAGCTAATTTAAATTCTGGTATTGAATATTATGAGAGTTTAGTTAAAGAAATGAAAGGAGAGTCTGATTCATTTAAAGCTAAATTTAATAATGAATTACAACAGTTTAAAGTTGTTGTTGGGCAAATATCACTTCCAACCTTAGAAACAGTATAGAACATAATTTATTCTAAAAGTCCTGAATTATTAATTCAGGGTTTTTTTATGTTTCGTCAGGAAACAAAAATAACACAAAACGTTTCCGGGTAGAGTAATGTTTCCTACATTTGTTAAATGAAAGATAAAGAAAAAGAAAAATCCTGTCAATTGATTGGTGGATGTTTGGATCTTTTTATGAAGTTCGGGATAAAGAGTTTGACAATGGATGATATTTCTAGAAAAATGGGGATTTCTAAAAAGACACTTTATCAGTTTGTTAAGGATAAGAAAGATTTAGTAAACAAAGGAATGAAACTTTGTTTAGAAGAAGAGCAACAGGTTTTATCTCAGGTAACTCTAGATAGCGAAAATGCAATTGACGAGCTGATTGGTTTTACTCGCTTTGTTAATTCAAGGTTAAGCGATTTGCATGCATCTGTTATTTATGATATTCAAAAGTATCATCCAGAAAGTTGGCGGATGATACAAGATCATAAGAAGGGGTTTGTTCGAAATTCTATTTTAGAAAATTCAAAACGAGGAATTCGAGAAGGTATTTATCGGGAAAACTTGAATCCAGAAATTATCACTTCTCTTTATATGTTAATGATGGATGGATTTTTTCAAGCACAAGAAACGTTTGGAAAAGATGTTAGACTGGAAGGGTTACATCTTGAAATGATTAGATATCATGTTAGAGGAGTTGCGAATGAAAAAGGATTGGTCTTGTTAAAGGAAACGTTAAATAAAGAAGAAAACAATCATTTAGATATTGATTAATTATGATGAAAAAGAATTTAGTAATAGGATTGTTTTTCGTTTCTGGTTTAGCAATTGCTCAGGATGAAAACACAATGAAGTCTGCCTTTAATCTAAAGGAAGCTCAGATTTACGCTATTGAAAATAATTATAAGAATAAAAATGCAATGTTAGATATAGACATTGCTAAAAAGAAGGTTTGGGAAATTACAGCAGCAGGTTTGCCTCAAGTATCTGCAAATGCTAAATTGCAAAAATTTATAGATATTCCTGTTAGTCTGGCTCCTGCAAACTCATTTAATACAGCAGCAGCAGCGGGCGAATTAACAGAACTTCAGTTTGGTTTGGATTATAACAATTCTTACGGAATAACTGCTTCTCAACTTGTTTTTGATGGGTCTTACATTGTTGGATTGCAGGCCGCTAAAACCTACAAAAACTTATCAATATCAAATCAAATTAAAACTGAAATTGAATTAAATGAAGGAGTTAAACAAGCCTATTTTACAATATTAGTTGCTGAAGAAAATACGGCAATTTTAAAAAAATCTAAAGAAGCTGTTGATGTCATCCTTAAAGAAACAAATGCCCTTTATAAAGAAGGAATGGTTGACGAACAAAGTGTTGATCAATTAACGCTTACGGTAAATGAATTAGCTACTGCGGTAGGCATTGCACAAGGTCAAATTATGTTTTCTAGAAAGCTATTGAATCTTCAAATGGGAATGGATATCGCTACTGAGCTAATTTTAACAGAAGGTTTAGCTGTTTTTATTGGAGAGGTTCAAACAAAAAAGGAAGAACAAGCTTTTAATGTAGAGAACCATGTAGATTATAATTTGGTAGAGACTAACATGCGTTTACAGAAACTGAACTTAAGAAAAGAAAAGTATTCTTTTTTACCTTCGATTAACCTGTTTTTAACTCATGAACAGCAAAACATGAATAATAAATTTGATGCTTTTAGTGGTGGTAAATGGTATCCAATGACAGTGCTTGGAGCACAGTTAACACTGCCAATATTAACAAGTGGCTCTCGATTATCTAAGATGAGCCAAGCAAAAATTGAATATGAGAAATCTGAAATTTCTGCAAAAGAAGTTGAGCAAGGTTTGATCTATCAGATCCAAGTAGCTCAATCGAACTACGAAACAAATTACGAAACTTACTTGAATCAAAAAGCAAATATGGCTTTAGCTAAAAAGATTTATGATAAGACTCTTATGAAATATAAAGAAGGGGTTTCTTCAAGTTTAGACTTATCTCAAACACAAAACCAGTATTTATCAGCAGAGGGAAACTATATTAAAGCACTGTTAGATTTATTAAAATCGAAGTCAGAGCTACAAAAATCTTACGGAAGTAAATAGTACAACGAAATAAACTATAAAAAAATGAAAAAAACAGTATCAATATTAACATTATCAGTAGTTCTTTTTGCTTGTGGAGGGGATAAAGAAAAGACTGTTGAAGAAGTTATTGCCTCAAGCAATTTAACAGAAATTAGAGCAAAGAAAGAAGCAATTTCTGCGTTACATACATCTTATGAACAGCAGCTAGAGTTATTAAATGCTAAAATTACAACATTAGATACTAACAAGAAGATTGTATTAGTCTCTTCATTTTCGGCAAAAGAAGAAGTGTTTAATCATTACTTAGAATTACAAGGAAATGTGAGCACCAATAACTTGGTGGTAATTATGCCAGAAGTTCCAGGTATTTTAACATCAGTTTTTGTTAAAGAAGGGCAGCAAGTTTCTAAAGGACAGCAATTGGCAAAAATTGATGATGCAGGAATGGCTCCTCAATTAGCTCAAATGAAAATTCAGGCGGAATTAGCTAAAACTACTTTTGAAAGACAACAGCGTTTGTGGGAACAAAAAATTGGAAGTGAAATGCAATTTTTACAAGCTAGATCTAATTACGAAGCTCAAGAAAAGGCAGTAAAACAAGTTGAAGAGCAAATTGCTAAGACTGAAGTAATAGCTCCTTTTTCTGGAACAATAGATGAGGTAATTACAGAACAAGGAAATATGGTTAGCCCAGGAATGAACCAGTTATTTAGAATAATAAATCTTAATGAAATGCATATTGAAACAGCTGTTCCTGAAAGACATATTGCAACGGTTACTAAAGGGAAAAATGTTGAGGTTGAAATTCCTGTTTTAGGAAAAAAAATTCAAGCTAAAGTTGTACAGGTTGGAAGTTTTATAAATCCCGCAAATAGGACTTTTAAAGTTGAAATTCCTATTTCAAATGAGAGTAAAATGATAAAACCAAATTTAACTGCAAAAATTAGAATTAACGATTACACGAATGAAAAAGCGTTATTAATTCCTCAAAGTATTATTTCAGAAAATGCTAATGGAGATGAGTACTTGTACATTATAGAGAAGAAAGTTAAAAACGTTGGAGTTGCTAAAAGAATAATTATTAAGACAGGCCAAACAGAAGGAGATCTTATTGAAGTGTTAAGTGGAATTAAAAATGGAGCTGAAGTAATATTAGAAGGATCGAGAAGTATCAAGGACGGGCAAGAAGTAAAGGTTATCACTCAAAAATAGAGGCGAAATGACAGAGCAAAAAAATAAATTAGAAAAGGAATTTGGGTTATCGTCTTGGGCGATAAACAATAAAACGACTATTTATGTGGCAATGATAATTTTGCTATTTATGGGTGTTTCAGCTTATTTTAGCATGGCTAGAGAATCTTTTCCAGAGATTAAAGAGACCAAGATTTATGTAAGTTCAATTTATCCAGGAAACACTTCTGAGGATATTGAAAAACTGATTACTGAACCATTAGAGGATAAACTTAAAATGATTAGTAATGTGGTTAAGATTGAATCTACATCTCAAGAAGATTACTCAATGATTATGGTTGAGTTTGATGAGAACATAACTGTTGATCAAGCCAAACAAAAGGTTAAAGATGAGATTGACGCTGAAACTTCCAGTTCAGATTGGCCAACATTTAATGGGGCGAAAGTAGAGCCAGGAGTTATGGACATAAGTATATCTGAGCAAATTCCAATTATTAACATTAACCTTTCTGGGGATTATCCTGTAGAAAAGTTAAAAGAGTTTGGGGAATACTTAGAAGAGGAGATAGAAGATATTCCTGAAATTAAAGAAGTTGATATTAGAGGAGTACAAGGAAAAGAAGTAGAAATTGCTGTTGACATCTATAAAATGATGGCATCTAAAGTGAGTTTTACAGATATTAGCAATGCCATTAATGGGGGGAATGTAAATATCTCGGCAGGAAACTTAGTAGCAAGTGGTCAGAGAAGAACAATAAGTATTATGGGAGAGATTGAAGATCCTTCTGAACTTGAAAAATTTGTTGTAAAAGCAGAAAAAGGAAACCCTATTTACTTAAAAGATATTGCAACGGTTTCTTTTAAAGAAAAAGAGAAAACAAGTTATGCTCGTGAGTTTGGTGAAAGAGCAGTGATGTTGGATGTGAAAAAGCGCGCAGGAAAGAACATGGTTGCTGCAGTTGAAAAAATTGAAATTATTTTGGCTAACGCTAAAACTGATGTTTTTCCAATAGACTTAAAAGTTACAACGGCCAACGACCAATCTTCTAAAACGATTGGTCAAGTAGATGATTTAGTAAACAACATTATTTTTGGAATTATTTTGGTAGTAGGGGTTTTAATGTTTTTCTTAGGATTTAAGAATGCACTATTTGTTGGGTTTGCTATACCAATGTCTATGTTAATGTCTTTAACAATATTAGAGATGTTAGGTTATACCATGAATACCATGATCCTTTTTGGATTAATTATGGGACTTGGAATGTTGGTAGATAATGGAATTGTAGTTGTAGAAAACGTTTATCGGTTGATGGATGAGGAAGGAATGAGCAGAGTGAAAGCCGCAAGACTAGGTATTGCTGAAATTGCTTTTCCAATTATTATTTCTACAGCAACAACTGTTGCGGCATTTATTCCTTTAGGAATGTGGCCAGGAATGATGGGGCAGTTTATGATTTACTTCCCAATAACACTCTCCGTAGTGTTAAGTTCTTCGTTGGTTGTAGCGATTTTCTTTAACTCTGTTTTGGTCTCTCAATTTATGACAACAGAAGATAAAGACATGCCTTTAAAACGTATTGTTTGGATAACTTCTATCGTTGGTGGATTAGGAATACTAATCATACTATCAGGAAGTGCTTATCGTTCGTTAGGAAGTGTTATGGTGGTTACAGTTCTTCTGCTTTGGCTTTACCGATTAGGGTTACGTGGAATGGTTAATTACTTTCAAGCAAAAATATTAACGCGTTGGGAACAAGGGTATGAGAAATTTTTAAGAGCAGCATTAAAAGGTTGGAAACCTTATGCTGTAGCAGCAGGAACAATTATTTTGCTATTTGGAACGGTTGGAGCTTTTAAATTTTCTATGGACAGTAAGAGAACTAAAACTGAGTTTTTTCCAGACAATACACCAAATCAGATTATTGTTTACATAGAATACCCTCAAGGAACGGATATTGCTAAAACGAACAAAATAACAAAGGATATTGAGCTACGTATTTATTCAATTCTTAATGCTAGTGATTACATGGAAGGGGATAGAAACTTCTTAGTAGAAAGTGCTGTTTCTCAAGTTGGTGCTGGTGCAGGAAACCCTATAACAGATGGTGCTTCTGCTGCTGAAATGCCACATAAAGGAAAAGTTACTGTTTCTATGCGAGAGTATAAATATAGAAATGGAGCAGACAGTAAAAAACTTCAAAAAGAAGTTCAAGAAGTACTACAAGATGTATACCCAGGGTTGGCAATATCTGTAGAAAAAGATGCTGCAGGGCCACCACAAGGATATCCGATTAATATAGAGTTAGAAGGGAAAGATTACGCTGAGCTAATTGTTACAGCAGAGAAGATGAAGGACTTTATTAATACTAAAAGTATTCAAGGTATTGATCAACTAAAAATTGATGTAAATAAATCTAAACCGAGTCTTCAGGTAGAAATCGATAGAGAAAAAGCTGGAGAATTAGGAGTTAACGCATCACAAGTTGGGCAACAATTACGTAATTCTATTTTTGGATTCAAAGCTGGTGTCTACAAAGAGGATGGAGATGATTACGATATTTACATAAGGTTTAACGAAGAAAACAAATACAATAAAAATGCGTTGTTTGATCAAAAAATCACCTTTAGAGATATGGCATCTGGACAGATCAAAGAAGTGCCGGTTTCTGCTGTTACCACACAAAAAAATAGTTCTGGGTTCAGTGCAATTAAACACAAAAGGCTTAAAAGAGTAGTTACAGTTTACTCTGCAATGAGCCCAGGTTTTAACGATGCAGGGGCAATTGTTGCTCAGGTTCAAAAAGAGATGGAAGGTTTTACTGAGCTTCCAAAAGGGGTTGAAATTGATTTTACGGGTCAGATAGAAGAACAAAATAAACAACAAGCATTTTTAGGTGGTGCGTTCCTTAGTGGATTAGGTTTAATTTTCTTGATTTTAATTTTCCAATTCAATTCTATTTCTAAACCAA
>CAJWVX010000156.1 GCA_913048175.1 uncultured Flavobacteriales bacterium
ATTTACCATAACAGATGACTCTGTAAATTTTTCTACAGGAATATGTAATAACACTTTTTTTAGATTAAATGATAGTCTCATTAAATTATAGTCACTATTAAATCCAATACTTTTGGTAGTAGTTTCAGTCAATTCAGTTAATGTTAATTCCTTTGTATAAATCTCAGTCATTGTATCTAAAACTGAAGCAGGACCGGAAACTGAGACAATAGCCGGTTTAACTAGAATATCTCCAAATAACTGAAATTGCCTTTTAAACTGAAGGTTTGTATTTGGTATAATTTTTAGCTTCTTTTCAATTCGCTTATCAAATAAGAAACGGATAGAATCTGGATAAATATCTCTAATCTCAATTTGCTCTCCTAATTGGTTCGTAATATAATTAGAAAAAGAAGTTGAAGCCAAGGTATTAGTTTCAACTCCATTATTAAAACCTTCTAGGCGAGATAGATCAACTTTTACATGCGGTCGATTTAAACGCAATTTATAGGCCATTAAATCATATCCGAAACCTTTAATCTTAATCTTTAATTGATTGGGAAGTTCATTTAATACCACCTTATCAATTGGTTGATTCACATAACTTACATCAAACACAACTTCAGTTGTTGATGTTTTACTTAAGGCGTTTAATAACCAAAAAAAACAGGATAAACTTAAACAGAATAAAAACACGTAAAGCTTCCTATTAGAGGAAGCTTTACGTATAATTTTCTCGATTATATTTAATTGTTGAGTCAAATCAATAAACTATTTTTTCGACATTTCTTCAAGAGCAAATTCTTTAGCTATTGCTGCTTTATCTAGCTTTAAACGGTTACCACCTTCAACTTCAATTATAACTGCATCATCTTTCACTTCCATAATTTTCCCGTGAATTCCACCAATTGTTACAACCTTAGTTCCATTAATTAAACTTTCTTTAAACTTTTTGGCTTCTTTTTGCTTTTTCATTTGTGGTCTTATCATAAAAAAATAAAACACTAAAAAGATTGCTCCAAACATCATTAGTTGAGTTTCCCAACCTTGTCCACCATCTGCTGTTTCAGCAGGAATTTGTAATAAAATACCTAATTTATTCATCTATAATTGTTTTTCTTTTATTTTTTAATTATTCAGCTGAGGGAGCTAAAACACTTCCTTTTATTGCAATTACCATCGTGTTAGGAATAGTGTTAGCGACTAAAGTAATCGTTTTATTTTGCATTCCCTGTTTTCCGTTAGAATCGAATTTAACATCAATTTGTCCCTCTGCACCTGGCTTAATTGGTTCTTTTGGCCACTCAGGAACAGTGCAACCGCAACTCCCTGTTGCCGAAGAAATAATTAAATCAGACTCACCAACATTTCTAAATCTGAATGTTGTTGAAACCACTTCTCCTTGAGTTATCTCTCCAAAGTCTTTAATTTCTTCAACAAACTCAAAAGAAGGTAATTCACCTTTTACAACTTCAGGATTATCTGCAGAAATTGGATTATCAATAATATCTGTATTTAAAGTCTCTTCCTCTTTAGTTTCTGCACAAGAACTAAGAATTGCAACAACAGCAAGTGGTAATAATATTCTCTTAATCATTATTTTTAATTTTATTTAAAGGCTGCAAATATACTTAAACCGATAAGCTTTTTAGGAATTTAGTCAAACAACATTTTAGCAGTAAATCTTAGCATACAAATCTTTATTTTTTGCTAAAATATTTTTACGCTTAAGTTTTAAAGTTGGTGTTAATTCTCCTCCATCGATGCACCAAACATAATCAACCAACTCAAATCTTTTTATTTGTTCAAAATTAGAAAAATCAACATTCAAAATTTTCATCTCTTTTTCATACCGTGCTTTTACTTTTTCATTTTGAACCATTTCTTTATTGGTGGTGTAAGGTATTTTTTTTCTTCTACACCAACCTTCTAAAAAATTAAAATCTGGCTGAACAAGAGCTGCTGGCATTTTTTCGCCTTCACCAACCACCATTACTTGTTCAATAAATAGTGATTCTTTAAATTTATTCTCCATAACCTGTGGTGCAATGTATTTACCTCCAGAAGTTTTAAATATTTCTTTCTTACGATCGGTAATTTTCAAATATTTATCATCTACCATTACACCTATATCACCAGTACTGAAATAACCATCCGCACAAAGCACTTCTTTTGTTAATTCGGGCTGATTATAATAACCCAACATTATACTTGGTCCTTTCACTAAAATTTCACCATCCTCTGCAATTTTTACTTCTAAATTTTTTAAAGGTTTTCCAACCGATCCAATCATTGTTCCTTTAGGCAACAAGCTATTAACAGATATTACCGGAGACGTTTCTGTTAAGCCATACCCTTCTAAAACCGGAATTCCCGCAGCGGTAAAAACTCTTGCTAAACGAGGCTGCAAAGCTGCTCCCCCAGAGGCTAAAGCAACTACATTACCACCTAGTGCCTCTCTCCATTTACTGAAAATAATTTTATTAGCAATTTTCAATTTATAATTATAAAAAGCTCCTCCACTTACTAAAGGATCATATTTTAAGCCTAAATCTAAAGCCCAAAAGAAAAGCATCCTTTTTATACCAGTTAAATCTGCTCCTTTAGCTATAATTTTATCGTAAACTTTTTCGAGCAACCTTGGTACAGTTCCAAAAATATGAGGCTTTACTTCTAACAGATTTTCTCCAATTACATCAATAGATTCTGCATAGTAAATTGATACACCCTTGTAGATATACAAATAATCTATCATACGTTCAAAAACATGACACAAAGGCAAAAAACTTAATGCTCTTTGGTTTTCTCCAACAGGAAGTCTTTCTTCTGATGCCAAAACGTTACTTACTAAGTTTTGATGACTCAACATTACTCCTTTAGGGTTTCCGGTAGTACCAGAAGTATAAATTAATGTGGCTAAATCTTTTTCATTAATCCTTTTTTGAGCACTTTCTATTTCTTCCTCTTTTATTTCTGAAACAAGTAGTTCTGAATAATGCGGATAACCCTCAACTTTATTGTAGGTGTAAATATGTTTAAGACTTGGTAATCTATCTTTAATATTTAAAATCTTAGCTAAAATCTCTTTATCTGAAACAAAAACTATTTTAGCCTCACAATCATTTAAAATATACTCATAATCTGCTTCGGTAATGTTTGGATATAAAGGAGCATTAATAATTCCTAATTGTTGAACAGCTAAATCGGTTAAATGCCATTCTGTTCTGTTACTTGAAATAACCGCAACCTTATCGCCTTTTTTAATACCTAAATTGATTAAGCCAGTACTAAATTGATTCGCTTTTTCAATAAAATCTGAAGTAGATAAAGATATCCATACCCCATTTTCTTTCTGAGTAAAAGCATCCTTTTTAGGATCGTTTTTTAGTTGATGGTAATAAAATTGGGGTAAAGTTTTAATCATAATACATTGCTAACAATTTAATCTAAAAGTAAATATATTATTTTAAATGAAAAGTTGAATTTTGCTAAGCAAGCTTTATCAAGTTTAAAGAGAATAGATAAATTTACGCACAATACTAATTTCATGCTAAATAGCATAAGTAAAAAGATAACACAACTGCTCGAACTTTATTATTGCTTAACCCCTTAAAAAAGTCTAAATATTAAAGTTAAGATTATTCGTTACTTTAGAAGAATGGAATCATTTAACAAAGAAAACCGATTATTAGCAGCAAAGCTCACTGAAAAACTATTTAGTGATCGAATTGATTTTGATACCTATTTAATGGAGTTTCCTGAAGATATTGACGATGAAGTTCTAGTTGAATTGTATGAGTTAATTGAACTTGAAGAACCTGTATCTGCATTTGGAGGGGAAAGTAAACTTATGCAGCATAGTGAAATGAACAGAATTAGTGAATTACTTAACCTCTTAAGAGCTTAAGTTAAAAATTCGCCCTCACATCAATAATCACATACGCTTTACTTCTGGCTAGACTCAATGGTTTTAAACAAGATAAAAAAGCTAATTTACCAACTATTATAGACATATAACTTGTGATAAAATTGAATTTGTTAAAATAAATGGCAGTAAATACAACACGTTATTTATCTCAGGCAGTAAAGAAGGCAGAAGAAAATATAATTGCTGGATAGGTTAAATAAAGACATGAAAAAGTTAACTTATTTAACATTATTTGTAAGCCTTTTTTTTAAAATTCGATTAATATAAAATATTTAAGAAAAAATGTTTCTCGTTTTGATAAATTGAATCTAATAGTAATGTAAGAAAAGCAGAAGCGTAATTGGACCTGCTAAAGAGATTAATAAAATACAAACTGCTTTTATTTTTTTTAATTGAATTAGTTGAATAGCAAAGCCTCCTTAGATTTAGGAGGCTTTGTATTTTAATAAATCAGCTACTTTACTTCTTTAATTTCAGCTACATAACCTTTTAATATCTCTTCAAGAATTTTAACATCCGCTTCTCTATTACGGATTAACTTATTATTCTCATCACATTCAAATTCATCATACCCTATTTCCAGTAAATGAATTTTCTTATCCTCTAAAAAATCTATTTTTAATTGAGCATACCTTTTTCTCTGCTCACTCCTTTTAACTCCACTTATTGTTTTTTTATCTTCCTCTAGAGATGAAGTATCCTCTACTTCAAACAACTCAATTACCATATTTAATTTGGCATAATAAGCATCTACAGGTAAGGCCGTTCTAGTTTGACCATCTTTATGAAAATCTCCTAAAAGAAACCTAAACGTATATTGGTGAGCAGCTTCTTGTTTTAACAATTCATTACACAAGCCTATTATGTAATATTCATCGCTATTAATCCGCCTTAATCTTGCTATTTCCTTCTTAGATTCTGGAAGTGCAACATCTTTAGATACATATTGAGCTCCTTCTCTTACGATATACCAATATGTATCTACTCCTTTTCTCTCGGCATGTATTCTAGGTATTTTATCTAAAGTTTTTTCTTTGTCTAATGCGTTTAGCACTTTTCTAAACGGTAAGCCCTTCTTCTCATCTTTATGAAATACACCCGCAGTAATTAACTCTGGCATTAGTCTTTTAACGGGTATCCATTCTACTTCTGGGTTATTCTTAAAATAATCAGCAATTACTTCGTTTATACTTGCTATCATCTCTTCACTCATACTAATCATTTTTTATTTTTTTGTATCAACATCTCTAACATCACTCTGTATTGACAGACAGAAATTAATATTGTTTTTATTATACTCCACTTTTATTTTTGCCAAATTACGACAATCTATAATTAACGAATGTGTTTATGAATAGGTATCTTCGAAAGATGGTAATTAAATCTCATGTTGCAACAAATGAATTATCATCTCCATTTTATATAAAAAATCAAGAGTTCTGTAAAGAGTTTGAACGTTACATTGGTTCTAAAGAAGGCTTAATTAGAAGAACTTACACCTCATCAGGAAACCTTTTTCTTTCAGCAAAGAAACAATGTCTTAGAGTAACCATTACTTAGATTGCTTCAAATTTGGTTTCTGATAACTTAGATTTTGAAATTCAAAAAAAACGTTTTTCCATTCACTAACTAGTAATTAGACTCCACTTAGCCATAATAGTTCTTATTCAATTAAAGCAAAACGACCAAACTCTAAACTTCTTTTAGAGTTGACCTACATTTTAGATAGTTTGTTGAAACAAGAAAAAATAATGAAAATTACATACGTTGGAAAAGAACTTAGAATAGAAGTTCATACAGAAGAATTACATTCTGACATAATTGATAAATTATTAAACTTGTAAAATGGAATTTATCCTTGAAGTACTTGCTTATATTTTAATAGAATTAATATTTCAACTATTAATAAAGCTCCCCGGAACAACTATTTTATGGCTTTATCATGGTAGAAAAAAGACGCTTAAAAATTCAATAAATGAAAGTGATTTATCGAGTGTTATTCTTGGAATACTGTTTTGGTTAGTAATTGTTGGTTTAATTTCTTTGATTCTAAACTAATCTAACCATTTTCGCCCTCTAGGTTAGTCCACCACTTTAAAAACCTAACACCCCATAAACAATCACTTATTGTAATCTTCCCCACTCCAATGCTTCACTCCAAAGCAAAAAAAAGCTGCTTTACGTAAATTCTTGATTTTTAAGTAGCGAGAGAGGGACTCAAACCCTCTCCCTCAGGGTTATGAATTTAGATTATTAGGTAATATCCTTACTCACAAAACTCTACAAACCCAGCAGAAAAAGTAGTTACAGCCAATTTTAATGGCTTTAGCATTTGGCTTAATTAGGCTTATTTATGCTACACTCCTCACTCTATTTACCACTCCTTTTGAAGTTAGATTGATGTAAAAGAATCTTAAATATTTATGTAGTTACTTCTGGTTCTAAATTGAAATACTTATTTACAGCGTATTCATACTGACTAATGAATATCTTTTTAAATTCAGTAAGGTTATTTTGCTCGTAAAAGAGTAACATCGCTTTTTTGTAATCAGAGGCTTTTACACTTCTGTATGACAATGGACAATAGCCATATTCTAGAAGGATAGCATTACTTATAATCCGAGCAGTACGCTTATTACCATCATTAAATGCTTGAATGTATGATATTAAAACTAACAGCAACAATGCTTTTTCAAATACGTTGTCTCTGGCATTCACTAAATCACACATTTGCTGCATAACATCTACAATTTGCTGATATACGCTTAAAGGTTTATAATCTGTACCACCAACTCCAACACCACGTTTTCGAATATTTCTTTCAACACCTAATTCTTTGATTAGAAGAGAATGTATGTCTTCAATTCGACTAATTGTCAATGGTTTCAAATAATCTGGTTCAGCAATAATAAAATCCAAAGCATCTTTGTGGTTAAGAAGCATTGTAGCATCATCCCGCTTCTTACCTTCAGCAAGTTCATGATACTTAATCAATACTTCTGTTTCAAGTAGTGTATAGGTATTACCTTCTATTTCACCTGATTTCCATGACAAATCAATTGCCAAAATTTCTAACTCCTTTTTATATTGGCTGTTGGATAGAGGGGCTATATTTTTAGTGTATTTATCATGTAATGCATTTAAGTGTTCCATTTCTTCTTCAGTGAAAATTTCAGCTTTACTCAATACTTCAGAAATCAAATAAAGATTAAAAGACCTCTTTGCGTTACGCTCTTCTGGAAGCAAACTGTAGTATGCTTCAAGATCAACTGGGACAAACAATTCATAAGCATCAGAAATAGAATATGTTCTTGCTTTCCCTTCGCCATTGGTTTTTATTAATTCTGGGGTCATTCCTAACAAGAGCCTCCTAATGGTGCTATCCCCCATTTTCACATTTACACCATTGTAGATAGCCAGTCTATTTACTGGCTGATTTGCTCTCACAAAATCAATAATTGCACGTTGTTTCTTGTTTAGCATGTTTTTAATTTACTTATTTGAATACAAATATAGCGAAATGCTGCTCATAAATTATTAAAATACTGCTCAATTATTGGTGTTTTGAATGAAATTTAATTGTTTTTTGAGCAGATTGAATAATTCCCAACTTAAAATACTGCTTACATTTTATCATAATACTGCTCATTATCAATTATTTTGAGCAGTATTCCATATTTTTTTAAGCAGAAAATAATTATTATTCATTTAAATTAATAATTGGGGTAAGCGTGTTTTAACGAAAATAAATTTTGTTAAAATTAGGCTTATTTATGCTACACT
>CAJWVX010000157.1 GCA_913048175.1 uncultured Flavobacteriales bacterium
TAGCAGGTATTAACCAAGCTTTTGCTTACTTTTTTGGAGGTACATCTTTATTGATTATGGTAGGAGTTATATTAGATACGTTACAACAGATTGAAAGTCACTTATTAATGCGTCATTACGATGGTCTGATGAAAACAGGAAAGATTAAAGGAAGATCTGCTGCTGGGATTGGAATGGCTGGATAAGTTAGATGGGGAAGATTATTTACAAGACAGAAGAGGAGATTGAATTAATAAGAAAGAGTTCTTTACTTGTTGGAAAAACATTAGCTGAAGTTGCTAAAATCATAAAGCCCGGTGTTACAAGCCTAGACTTAGATAAAGTAGCTGAAGAGTTTATTAGAGATAATGGTGCTATTCCTGGTTTTTTAGGGATGTATGATTTTCCTAACACATTATGCACTTCTGCTAATGAAGCAGTAGTTCATGGAATACCTAATAATAATCCTTTGAGAGATGGAGATATTATTTCTGTTGATTGTGGAGTATTAATGAATGGATTTTATGGTGATGTTGCTTATACTTTTGAAGTAGGAGAAGTAAAGCCAGAAATTAAGAAATTACTTGAAGTAACTAAGGAATGTTTAAGAAGAGCTATTGAGCAAGCAATTGTTGGAAATAGAATTGGAGACATTGGTTATGCTGTTCAAAATCATGCTGAAGAGAATGGTTACGGTGTAGTTAGAGAGTTAGTTGGTCATGGTCTTGGAAGAGACCTGCATGAAGAGCCTCAAGTTCCGAATTATGGAAAAAGAGGTAATGGATTGCAATTGAAAGAAGGAATGGTAATTGCTATTGAGCCTATGATTAATTTAGGTAAGAGAAATGTTAAAGAACATGATGATGGATCAACAATCGTAACTGTTGATGGATTAGCATCTGCTCATTTTGAACATGATGTTGCAATAAGAAAAGGAAGAGCAGAAATTTTATCAACGCATGAGTTCGTTGAGGATGTATTAAGAAATAAAAACTAAAGATATACGATGGCAAAACAGGCATCTATAGAGCAAGACGGAACTATAATAGAAGCATTATCTAATGCTATGTTTAGAGTTGAGTTAGAAAATGGGCATATATTAACCGCTCACATTTCTGGCAAGATGAGAATGCATTATATAAGAATTTTACCTGGAGATAAGGTTAAATTGGAGATGTCTCCATATGACTTAACAAAAGGAAGAATAACATTTAGATATAAATAACTTTTTAATCACTTTGATTAAATAAATATTAAGAGAGATGAAAGTAAGAGCATCAGTAAAGAAAAGAAGTGCAGACTGCAAAATTGTTAGACGAAAAGGTCGTTTGTACGTAATCAACAAAAAGAACCCTAGGTTTAAACAAAGACAAGGATAATTTTATAATAGACTTATTATGGCAAGAATTGCAGGTATTGATTTACCAAAACAAAAAAGAGGAGTTATCGGACTAACTTATATTTTCGGTATCGGAAGATCTTCTGCTAAAAATATTTTAGCAGAAGCTAAAATTTCTGAAAGTAAAAAAGTTCAGGATTGGGATGATGATGATTTATCAAAAATAAGAACTATCTTAACCGATTCTTATAAGATTGAAGGTGCTTTAAGATCTGAAGTTCAATTAAACATTAAACGTTTAATGGATATTGGATGTTATAGAGGGATTAGACATAGAGCTGGTTTACCTTTAAGAGGTCAGCACACTAAGAATAATTCTAGAACTAGAAAAGGTAGAAGAAAGACTGTTGCAAACAAGAAAGTTGCAACTAAATAATAAATAACGTAGCATAAGATGGCAAAATCGAACGCAAAAAAGAAAAAAAACGTAGTTGTTGAGGCTTATGGACAAGCTCACATTCACGCTTCTTTTAATAACATCATTATTAGTTTAACTAATAATAATGGACAAGTAATATCTTGGTCTTCTGCAGGGAAGATGGGTTTTAAAGGTTCTAAGAAAAACACTCCTTATGCAGCCCAAATGGCTGCTGAAGATTGTGCAAAAGAAGCTCATGAAAACGGTTTAAGAAAAGTTAAAGTTTTTGTAAAAGGACCTGGTAACGGTAGAGAATCAGCAATGAGATCTTTACATAATGCAGGTATTATTGTTACAGAAATAGTTGATGTTACTCCATTACCACATAATGGTTGTCGTCCACCGAAAAGAAGAAGAGTTTAAATAATTAACCTAGAGAGAGAAGCTGATTATCGAAGGATATTGACCTTAATTCATAATTTCTCACTTAAAAATTTTATAAGATGGCTAGATATAGAGGTCCAAAATCGAAAATTGCACGTAAATTCAGAGAACCAATATTTGGTCCTGATGCTGCATTGGAGAAAAAAAATTATGGTCCAGGACAACACGGACCTAATAAAAGAAGAGGAAAACAATCTGAATATTCCATTCAGTTGTCTGAAAAACAAAAAGCAAAATACACTTATGGTATTTTAGAAAAGCAATTTTCCAATTTATTTAAGACTGCTTCTAGAAAAAGAGGTATTACTGGTGAAGTACTATTACAAATGTGTGAATCTCGTTTAGACAACGTTGTTTATAGATTAGGTATTGCTCCAACAAGAGATGGAGCTAGACAGTTAGTAGGTCATAAACATATTACTGTTAATGGGAAGATTTTAAATATTCCTTCATACGCAGTAAAAGAAGGAGATGTTGTAGGGATTAGAGAGAAATCTCAATCTTTAGAAACTATTTCTGCTTCATTAGCAGCGAATTCTACTAGTTTTGATTGGTTAGAATGGAATGGAAGTCATATGTCTGGTAGATTTATCTCTACTCCAGAAAGAGCACAAATTCCTGAGAATATCAAAGAACAATTAATAGTAGAACTTTACTCCAAATAAACTTTTTAAAAGATATATAGCTATGGCAATATTAGATTTTCAAAAACCAGATAAAGTAGTCATGATTAACTCTGATGACTATAACGGTACTTTCGAGTTTCGTCCTTTAGAACCTGGATATGGTATTACAGTAGGTAACGCTTTGAGAAGAGTTTTATTAAATTCATTAGAAGGTTTTGCTGTTACTGCAGTAAAAATTCACGGAGTAGATCATGAATTTTCAACAATTAAAGGAGTAGTAGAAGACGTAACACAAATTATATTAAATCTTAAACAAGTTAGATTTAAACAACAAATTGAAGGAACAGATAAAGAGACTCTTATGGTTTCAGTTGGTGGTCAAGAAACACTTACTGCTGGAGACATAGGGAAGTTTACTTCTGCTTTTCAAGTTTTAAATATCGATCACGTTATTTGTAACATGGAGTCTTCAGTTAAATTGGAACTGGAATTAACTATTAACAAAGGAAGAGGATACGTTCCTTCTGAGGAAAATAAAATTACAGATTCTAACTTAGGTGTAATTGCAATTGATTCTATTCACACACCAGTTAAAAACGTTAAGTATGGTGTAGAGAATCATAGAGTTGGACAAAAAACTGATTATGAAAAATTAGTTTTTGATATCGTTACTGATGGTTCAATTCACCCAAAAGAGGCTTTAACTGAAGCAGCTAAAATCTTAATTCATCACTTCATGTTATTTTCTGATGAGAGAATTACATTGGATACTGAAGAGAAATCTGCTGAAGAAGATTTTGATGAGGATTCATTACACATGAGACAATTATTAAAAACGAAGTTAATTGATATGGATTTATCAGTTAGAGCGTTAAATTGTTTAAAGGCTGCTGATGTAGATACTTTAGGTGATTTAGTTTCATTTAATAAAAACGATTTATTGAAATTCAGAAACTTCGGAAAGAAGTCTTTAACTGAATTAGATGAATTAGTTGAGAATAAAGGCTTAACATTCGGAATGAACGTTGCAGCTTACAAATTAGATAAAGAGTAAAAGTATTAACCTGTATTTTTCATTTTAATGAAAAATACAGGTTTTTTTAAACCCAAAATCCTTGTGAGGGTAAAACAATTAAGGTAAAGTTTATAATAAACAACATCTAAGTACTATTGCAGGTTTAGATGAAAAAAAGAAAAAATGAGACACGGAAAGAAATTTAATCACTTAGGTAGACAAGCACCTCACAGAAAGGCAATGTTAGCCAATATGGCTTGTTCTCTTATTGAACATAAAAGAGTGACAACAACTGTTGCTAAAGCAAAAGCTTTAAAAAAGTTTGTTGAACCATTAATTACTAAATCTAAAACTGATTCTACACATTCTCGTAGAACTTGTTTCAGATACTTAAGAAGTAAAGAAGCTGTAACTGAATTATTCAGAGAAGTTTCTGTAAAAGTAGCTGACAGACCAGGAGGTTATACTAGAATCTTAAAAACTGGATTTAGACAAGGTGATAATGCACAAATGTGTTTTATTGAATTAGTTGACTACAACGAAAACATGTTGAAAGATGCTAAAACGAAAACAGCTACTAGAAAACGTAGGGGTGGAGCTAAGAAAACTGAATCTACTGCTTCAGTTACTGAAGCAGAAACTACAGCGAAAGTAGTTGAAGAGCCTAAGGCTGAAAAAGCTCCAGAAGCTAAAGCTGAAGAGAAAAAAGAAGCTCCTAAAAAAGACGATTCTAAAGAAGAAGATAAAGGAGAATAAAGTTTGATAACTTTTTTATAAAAATACAAAAGGATGAAGTAGTTTTACTTCATCCTTTTTTTATGACTTATTCTTAATAGATGAATGGTTTTAAAGAGAATAATTAAAAGTGTTTTAAAAGATAATATAGAATGGAAAACAAAGCGATTTTATTATTAGAAGACGGAACGGTATTGCATGGTAATGCTGCAGGTTTAATTGGAACTACAACTGGTGAGATTTGTTTTAATACAGGGATGACTGGATATCAAGAGATATTTACTGATCCTTCTTACTTTGGACAGATAATGACAATGACTACTCCTCATATTGGCAACTATGGAACCGCTAAAGAAGAAGTAGAATCTGACAATGTAAAGATATCTGGTTTAGTATGTAAAAAGTTTTCTGATGTGTTTTCAAGAGATGCTGCTGATACTTCATTACAACAATATTTTGAAGATCATAAGATAGTTGCTATTTCTGATGTTGATACTCGAATGTTAGTTCGTCATATTAGAGATAAGGGCGCTATGAATGCGATTATTTCTTCTGAGATATTTGATGTAGCTATTTTAAAGAAACAATTAGATGCTGTTCCTTCTATGGAAGGTTTGGAATTGTCTTCTAAAGTTTGTACTAAAGAAGCTTATTTTATAGGTGATGATACCGCAACTCATAAAGTGGCTGTTTTAGATTTAGGAGTAAAGAAGAATATATTAAGATGTTTAGCTGAAAGAGGGTGTTACCTTAAAGTATTTCCAATGGATACATCATTAGAAGATATGAAAGAATGGAGTCCAGATGCTTTTATGCTATCTAACGGGCCAGGAGATCCTTCTGTAATGACTCTACAAATTGAAACTGTTAAACAAATTACAGAAGCTGGATTACCAGTGTTCGGAATTTGTTTAGGGCATCAAATATTAGCTATTTCTCAAGGGCTGAGTACTTCTAAAATGTTTAATGGACATAGAGGTTGTAATCATCCTGTTATGAATTTAGAAACGGGGAAAGGCGAAATCACTTCTCAGAACCACGGTTTTGTTGTTGATTATGCTTCAGCTGAAGGAAATGAGAACATTATTGTTACCCACAAACATCTTAATGATGATACGTTGGCAGGGTTGAGATTGAAAGATAGAAGTGTGTTCTCTGTACAATATCATCCAGAAGCTTCTCCAGGGCCACATGATTCTCGTTATTTATTTGATAATTTCATAGAGAATATTGTAAAGAGTAAAGAATTAGTTTCTGCATAATAAATTAATGTTATTCTGAACTTTATCCAGAATCTCATATAAAATATACCGAAAGCCAACTAAGTTATTAGTTGGTTTTTTTGTTTATATTCATTCTGATGAAGTACGAAAAGGGATAATAAGTTTATGATAACAACTAAATCAGTATTTTTTCTAGTTTAAATGAATTGATACATTATCACATCAATCAATTAGCTCATTAATTATTACCTTTGTATTATGGATAATAAAGAAGTGAAGTGTTCTTTTTGTGGACGAGCTAAAAATGAAGTAGAAGTTATGATTGCAGGGGTAACCGGACATATTTGTAATCACTGTATATCTCAAGCTCAAAACATTGTAAAAGAAGAGTCTACTGGAGTAGTAAATAGAGAGATTTCTGATCAAATTGAATTATTGAAGCCTAAAGAGATTAAGTCTCATTTGGATGAATATGTTATTGGTCAAGATGATGCTAAAAAAGTACTTTCTGTAGCTGTTTATAATCACTACAAAAGACTAAAGCAGCAAAGTGAGATTGATGATGAAGTTGATATTGAAAAATCCAATATATTATTAGTTGGAGAAACTGGAACTGGAAAAACTTTAATGGCTAAAACTATAGCTAAAATTTTACACGTTCCTTTTTGTATTGCTGATGCTACTATATTAACCGAAGCAGGTTATGTTGGTGAAGATGTTGAAAGTATACTTTCAAGATTATTACAAGCTGCAGATTTTGATGTAGATGCAGCACAAAGAGGAATTGTTTTTATTGATGAGATAGATAAGATTGCACGTAAAAGTGATAATGCTTCCATTACTAGAGATGTAAGTGGTGAAGGTGTTCAGCAAGCTTTATTAAAGCTTTTAGAAGGTTCTGTTGTTAATGTTCCGCCACAAGGTGGAAGGAAGCATCCAGAGCAAAAATTAATTGCCGTAGAGACTAAAAATATATTATTTATTTGTGGTGGTGCATTTGATGGTATTACTAGAAAAATTGCCAACCGTTTACAAACACAAGCAATTGGTTTTAAATCTGGTGATATAGAGAAATTTGATGAAGAAAACTTATTGCAATATATTACACCACAGGATGTAAAAGCATTTGGGTTAATTCCTGAACTTATTGGTAGAATGCCAGTATTGTCTTATTTAAATCCTTTAGATGCTGAAGCATTAAGAAGAATTTTAACTGAACCTAAAAACTCCATTATTAAGCAATATATGAAGTTGTTTGAGATGGACGATATTAAACTTTCGTTTGATAAAGGAGTTCTTGATTTTATTGTAGAAAAAGCAATGGAATACAAGTTAGGAGCTAGAGGGTTACGTTCTATTTGTGAAGCAATAATGTTAGATGCAATGTATGAGTTGCCATCAGATGATAAACAAAAGGAGCATAAGGTGACTTTAAGTTATGCTAAAAAGAAATTTAACAGTGCTAAGATGAGTAATTTAAAAGTTGCTTAATTAGTTTATATAACATTAAAAAAGAGTTCTAACATTGTTAGGACTCTTTTTTGCAAGAAGATTTCATGTCAATATATATGAGGCTATAGTAGATTTTTACTTTTTCTTCTTCGCATAACCTTCATTAATGCTCCCTATATAGTTTAAGATGTTTTCTTTTCCAGCTTTAGCAGCAGCAGAAGATGCAAAAGAAATAGGCATTTCCTCCCAATATTTAAGCATTTCTTTTTTATAAGCTAATAAGTGTTTGTTCAATTTAGAGCTAGTTAATTTGTCTGTTTTTGTAAAAACAATAGAAAAAGGAATTCCTTTTTCACCTAACCATTCCATAAAGTCTAAGTCAATTTGTTGTGCAGAAAGTC
>CAJWVX010000158.1 GCA_913048175.1 uncultured Flavobacteriales bacterium
GCTTCTTCAACAGGAGCCTCTTCAGCAGGTGCTTCTTCAGTAGCAGCTTCTTCAGTAACAGCTTCTTCAACAGGAGCCTCTTCAGCAGGTGCTTCTTCAGTAGCAGCTTCTTCAGCAAGTGCTTCTTCAACAGGTGTTTCTTCTATTTGATCTTTTACTTGATCATCAGATTTTTTTGAGCCACGTTTACTTCTTCTAGTAGATGGCTTTTTCTTTTTTGGCACATATGAATCATTGTAATCAACTAATTCAACCATTGCCATTTCAGCATTATCACCAAGACGATTACCTAACTTAATTATTCTTGTATAACCACCAGGTCTATCTCCAATTTTAGCAGAAACATTACGAAACAATTCAGCAACAGCAGCCTTTTGTCTAATTCTTGAAAATACAATTCTTCTATTATGAGTAGTATCGGATTTAGATTTTGTAATTATTGGTTCAATAAATTGTTTTAAAGCTTTAGCTTTTGCCAATGTTGTATTTATTCTCTTGTGTTCAATTAATGAACAAGCCATATTAGCTAACATTGAAGTTCTGTGGCCTTTTTTTCTTCCTAGATGATTAAACTTTTTACCATGTCTCATAATACCATTTTTTATAAATTAAATCTATTCCTTTTCAAGTTTATATTTAGATAAATCCATTCCAAAACTTAAACCTTTAACCATAACAAGTTCTTCTAGTTCAGTTAAAGACTTTTTACCAAAATTTCTGAATTTCATTAAATCATTCTTATTAAATGAAACCAGATCTCCTAGTGTATCGACTTCAGCAGCTTTTAAACAATTTAATGCACGAACTGAAAGATCCATGTCAATTAATTTAGTTTTTAACAATTGACGCATATGTAAAGACTCTTCATCATAAGTTTCAGTTTTTGCTATCTCATCTGCTTCAAGAGTTATTCTTTCATCAGAGAACAACATAAAATGATGGATTAGTATTCTAGCTGCATCAGTTAATGCATCTTGAGGATTAATTGATCCATCTGTATTTATATCAAAAACTAATTTCTCATAATCTGTCTTTTGTTCTACTCTAAAATCTTCAACATGATATTTAACATTTTTTATTGGAGTAAAAATTGAATCCATAAAAATTGTACCCAATTGAGCTGAAGAATTCTTGTTTTCTTCTGATGTTACATATCCTCTACCTTTATCTATTGTAATCTCCATATGGATTTTTACTTTAGGATCTAGATTGCAAATAACATGATCAGAATTTAAAATCTGGAATCCAGAAATAAATTTTTGAAAATCTCCTGCAGTTACCTTATCCTGACCAGAAATTGAAATAGAAACTAGTTCATTATCAACTTCATCAATCTGACGTTTAAAACGAATTTGTTTTAGGTTTAAAACTATTTCTGTAACATCTTCTACTACACCTGGAATTGTCGAAAATTCATGATCTAATCCTTCAATTCTTAAAGAAGTAATAGCAAAACCTTCAAGAGATGAAAGTAATACTCTTCTTAATGCATTACCAACTGTTAATCCGTATCCAGGCTCCAATGGTCTGAATTCGAATCTTCCTTGATAGTCAGATGATTCTATCAAGATAACTTTATCCGGTTTTTGAAAATTTAATATTGCCATAATTTTTATTATTATATATAATTTGTTATTTAGAATATAATTCTACAATGTATTGTTCATTTATTTTTTCTGGAATCTGAATTCTCTCTGGAATAGAAACAAATGTGCCTTGCATAAGTTCATCATTCCATGTTATCCATTCATATACGTTTGACGAGCCTGTTAAGGATCTAGTAATTGATTCTACAGATTTAGATTTTTCTCTTACTGCAACTATATCGCCAGGTTTTATGTTATATGATGAAATATTCACTATACCTCCATTAACAGTTATGTGTCTGTGAGAAACTAATTGTCTAGCACCTCTTCTGGAATTTGAAAGCCCCATTCTAAAAACTACATTATCTAATCTAGACTCACACAGCTGCAATAATACTTCACCAGTAATTCCAGTTGAAGCAGTTGCTTTTTTAAACATATTTCTAAACTGACTTTCTAAAATGCCGTAAGTATATTTAGCTTTTTGTTTTTCCATTAATTGCACTCCATATTCAGACTTCTTTCCTCTTCTTCTTTTATTACCATGCTGACCTGGGGGATAATTTCTCTTTTCAAAAGATTTATCATCACCGAAAATTGCTTCACCAAATTTTCTAGCTATTTTTGTTTTTGGACCAGTATATCTTGCCATAATTTTTTTTTTTTTTAGAGTGGTTATGAATTAAGGTCTTTTATCCTTCGAAAACCATTATTCTCTAGTTATACTTATTAATTTATATCTAAACTCTTCTTCGTTTTGGAGGTCTACATCCATTGTGTGGAGTTGGTGTTACATCTACTATTTCCATAACCTCAATACCTCCATTATGGATCGATCTAATAGCAGATTCTCTGCCATTACCTGGACCCTTGACGAAAACTTTAACTTTTCTTAATCCTGCTTCTTTTGCTACTGTAATAGCATCTTCTGCAGCCATTTGAGCTGCATAAGGAGTGTTTTTCTTAGTTCCTCTAAAGCCCATTTTACCTGCAGATGACCATGCAATAACATCTCCTTTTTTATTAGTTAGAGATATTATGATATTATTAAAAGATGCAGTTATGTGTGCTTCTCCTATTGCTTCAACTACTACTTTTCTTTTTTTAGCGTTTGATTTTGCCATAATACTATAACATTATTTAGTTACTTTTTTCTTGTTTGCAACTGTTTTTCTTTTACCTTTTCTAGTCCTGGAATTATTTTTAGTTCTTTGCCCTCTAAGAGGTAGCCCTGTTCTATGTCTAATTCCTCTATAACATCCAATATCCATCAACCTTTTTACATTTAGTTGATTTTCTGATCTTAATTCACCTTCAATTGTATAACTACCAACAGCTTCACGAATTTTACTTATATCTGAATCAGACCAATCAGAAACTTTCTTGCTTTCGTCTACTCCCGCAGTAGATAAAATTTTCTCTGCTCTATTTCTGCCTATTCCGAAGATATAGGTTAATGATATAACTCCTCTTTTATTTTTTGGTATATCTATACCTGCTATTCTTGCCATAATTAACCTTGTCTTTGTTTAAATCTTGGATTCTTTTTGTTAATTACATAAAGTCTCCCTTTTCTTCGTACAATTTTACAATCTGCACTCCTTTTCTTTACTGATGCTCTTACTTTCATCGTATTAAAATCTATAAGTTATACGAGCCTTTGTTAAATCATAAGGACTCATTTCTAATTTTACTTTATCTCCAGGCAATAATTTTATATAATGCATCCTCATTTTACCAGAGATGTGAGCTGTAACAATATGCCCATTTTCTAATTCAACACGAAACATAGCATTTGATAATGCTTCAATTATTGTTCCTTCTTGTTCTATTGATGCTTGTTTTGCCATAATTAAATTATATTGCTGGTTTTCTATCCCTTCCTGCCTTCATTAAACCATCATAATGTTTATTTAATAAATATGAATTTACTTGTTGCATTGTATCAATAGCCACTCCTACCATAATTAATAGTGAAGTACCTCCAAAGAACAATGCCCACCCAGCCTGAATATCCATAAATTTTAAAACAACTGCTGGAAAAACTGATATCAATGCTAAAAATATAGACCCAGGCAATGTAATCTGAGACATTATTCTATCAAGTAAATTTGTGGTATCTGTCCCAGGTCTAATACCTGGAATAAACCCTCCGCTTCTCTTAAGATCATCAGAAATTTTATTAGTTGGTACAGTTATAGCCGTATAGAAAAATGTAAACACTATAATCAATAAACCAAATACTATATTATACCAAAGACCAAATATATCTGAAAATTGAGTTACCATAAATTGACCCACAGAAGTATCTTTCATAAATCCAACTGAACCAGCCATACTTGGAACAAACATAAGTGCCTGAGCAAAAATTATAGGCATCACTCCTGATGCATTTAATCTTAGTGGTATATATTGTCTTGATCCAGCAACATTTTTTTCAAAACTACCAGATGCATTTCTTCTAGCATATTGAACTGCAATCTTTCTTACTGCCATTACTAGCATAACAGAGGCTAAAATAATAGCTATCCAAACAACAATCTCAATAGAAATCATTATAAGACCTCCATTTGATTCAGTTACTCTTGAAACCCATTCTTGAACAAAAGCTTGAGGCAGTGTAGCAATAATACCTACCATAATCAGTAAAGAAATTCCGTTTCCTATTCCTCTGTCTGTAATCTTTTCTCCCAACCACATTGCAAAAACACATCCCGTAACTAAGATCACTATTGATGAAAAATAAAACACTCCTCCTTGACCCAGTAAAAATGCTTCTCTAGGAATACCTAATGTTGGTAAAGCTGCTAAATAACCAGGTGCTTGAATCAAACAAATTCCTATTGTTAACCATCTAGTTATTTGAGTTATTTTCTTCTGCCCACTAGCTCCCTCTTTTTGAAGTTTTTGAAGATAAGGAATTGCAATACCCATTAATTGCACAACAATTGAAGCAGAGATATAAGGCATTATTCCTAAAGCAAACACAGATGCATTTGCAAATGCTCCACCAGTAAATGCATTCAAGAGACCCAAAAGTCCCTGATCATCAAATGTTCCTGCTAATCCCCCCAGCTTACTCGCATCAATTCCAGGAAGAACTACCTGAGCACCAAATCTATATACAACTAACAGACCCATGGTTAGAATAATTCTATCCTTTAGTTCAGTTATTTTCCATATATTTTTTATGTACTCTATTATTTTCATTTAATAAATTATATATTAATTGCCTCTCCTCCAGCAGCTTCAATAGCAGCTTTTGCAGATGCAGTAAATTTATGTGCACTTATTTTAAGTTTTGCTTTAAGTTCTCCTCTCCCTAAAATTTTTACCAATTCATTTTTTCTTACCAATCTTAATTTTATCATAGAATCAAAATCTAAAGAACCCTTTACTTTTTTACTATCAACCACAGTCTGAATAGTATCTAAATTAACTCCTTGATATTCTATTCTGTTTATGTTATTAAAACCAAATTTCGGAACCCTTCTTTGAAGTGGCATTTGTCCTCCCTCAAAACCTAATTTCCTTGAATAACCTGATCTAGATTTAGCTCCCTTATGGCCTCTAGTGGATGTACCTCCCTTACCTGAGCCTTGGCCTCTACCTATTCTCTTGCTATTCTTGTTTATCGATCCCTTTGCAGGTTTTAGATTACTTAATTCCATTTTATAAATTCTTTAATTTATGAACCATTAACGACTACTAAATGATTTACCTTTTTTATCATTCCTAGAATATTAGGTGTATTTTCATGTTCTACAGTCATACCTATTCTTCTTAATCCTAAAGATTCTAATGTTTTTTTCTGTTTTCCTGTTCTTCTAATAGAACTCCTTATTTGTGTTATCTTAATTTTAGCCATTAAATAATTTTTCTAATTTAATTCCTCTATTATGAGCAATAGTATGAGCATTCTTTAACTTTAATAAAGCATCAAAAGTAGCTTTCACTACATTATGTGGATTTGAAGATCCTTGTGACTTTGAAAGAACATCATGAACTCCAACAGCTTCCAATACTGTCCTTACAGCTCCACCTGCTATAACTCCTGTACCAGGTGCTGCAGGAATAATAATTACTCTTGCTCCTCCATATTTACCTTTTTGTTCATGAGGTAACGTTCCCTTAACCAATGGAATCTTAACTAAATTCTTTTTTGCATCTTCAACTGCTTTTCCAATAGCACTAGAAACATCCTTAGATTTACCTAAGCCATAGCCAACAATACTATTTTCATCTCCTACTACAACAATAGCAGAAAACCCAAAGTTTCTACCACCCTTAGTTACTTTAGTAACTCTTTGAACTCCAACCAAACTATCTTTTAGTTCTAGTCCTTTTGGTTTTATTCTTTCTACGTTTTTATACTTTTGGTACATAATCTTAAAATTTTAATCCAACTTCTCTTGCTCCATCAGCTAAAGATTTTACTCTTCCGTGATATAAATACCCTGATCGATCAAAAGATGCTTGTTTTACACCTTTTTTAATTGCTTTTTCTGCAATGTCTTTTCCTACCAAAGAAGCTAGTTCAGTTTTATTAGCTTTAGCTTTAATAATATTTTTATCTCTTGAAGATGAAGCTATTATTGTTTTTCCGTTAGAATCATCAATCAATTGAGCATATATCTCCTTATTACTTCTAAAAACTGACAATCTTGGGTTACTCTCAGTCCCTGAAATAATCTTTCTAATTCTATTTTTAATTCTAGTTCTTCTATCTCTTTTTGATAATCTCATGTCTTTATTTATTATGCTGATTTACCAGCTTTTCTTCTTATATATTCTCCAACATATTTAATACCCTTGCCCTTATATGGTTCTGGTTTTCTAAAGGATCTAATCTTAGCAGCTACTTGACCAACCAATTGCTTATCAAATGATGTTAGTTTGATTCTAGGATTTGTACCCTTCTCTGAAATAGTTTCTATCTTTATCTCTTGAGCTAAATTCATAACAATATTGTGTGAAAAACCAACTGCTAAATCTAGCTTTTGACCCTGAGCTTTAGCTCTGTACCCAACACCAACAAGTTCTAATTCTTTCGTCCATCCTTTTGACACACCGATAATCATATTATTTATTAAAGCTCTATATAATCCATGTTTTGATTTATTTTCCTTAGATTCAGAGACTCTATCAATAGTAATAATGCCATTATCAATCTTGATTAGTACACCTGAAAAATCTTGCTTAAGTTCTCCTAGCTTACCTTTCACAGAAATAACATTTTCTGTAACATCAATAGTTACATCTTCAGGTACTAATATTGGATTATTTCCTACTCTTGACATTTTATTTTAAATTTTAATGTACATAACAAATTAATTCTCCCCCAACATTTTCCCTCTTGGCTTGCTTTACAGTCATAACTCCTTTAGAAGTAGATACAATTGCTATTCCCAAGCCATTTAAAATCCTTGGCAAATCACTTGAATTAGAATATTTTCTTAATCCAGGTGTACTTATTCTTTGAATCTTAGTAATTACAGATTCATTATCCTCTTTAGTATATTTTAAAGCTATCTTAATAACTCCTTGAATTTTAGATTCTTCAAACTTGTAGCTTAGAATATAACCTTGATCAAATAATATCTTAGTTATTCCCTTTTTCAAATTTGATGCAGGGATAGAAACCACTTTTTTATTGGCTCTTATTGCATTTCTAATTCTTGTTAAATAATCCGCTATAGGATCTGTATTCATTTTCTTAAATTTATATTATTACCAACTAGCTTTTCTAACTCCAGGTATTAAACCTTTATTAGCCATTTCACGAAATAAAACTCTTGAAATTCCAAAAGTTCTTATATAGCCTTTTGGCCTACCTGTTAATTTACACCTATTATGCATTCTAACTGGAGATGCATTTCTTGGAAGCTTTTGCAAT
>CAJWVX010000159.1 GCA_913048175.1 uncultured Flavobacteriales bacterium
CTTCTTTTTCTCCCTATATCTACGATACTACTCAAACTGCAAGATTCTTATTGCATATTGGTTCTCCTGTTCAAATAAAAACGGAAGATATTAGCTGTTTTGAAAAAGATGATGCAAAAATAGTTTATTCTAGATCAAGTGCTAATGCTTTTGATATTTTCTGGAAAAATAGTTCTAATAGCATCATTTCTTCAAATACAAATGTGTTAATTTCAGATTCAATTATAAATCTTAGCCCAGGTAATTATTATATTGAAACTACAGACCCTTTATGTGGAAATTCAACTGACACAATAACTATAATTGAACCTTCAGAAATAACAGCAGCATTTGTTTCAAATACAGACACCGTTTCTATTGCTCTTGGAGGAAACATAGATTTCACAAACCAATCTAATAATGCAACCAATTACTATTGGGACTTTGGAGATTTGAATAACACTACAACAAGCTCACCATCACATCAATACTCACAGCCTGGAACATATAATGTAGAGCTTAGCGCATACCAAAATATAAATTGTTATGACAACGAACTAGCAACTATAATTGTAATAGAGGATATTGTTACTAGTGTAGGAGAAAAAACTGAAAACGACTATTTAAAAGTTTGGACAAACAACAACAATCAGTTAATTATAGACGGAATAAATATTGCCTATATTGAGGTTAAAAATGTTCTTGGCCAAATACTTATTAAAAAGACTGTAAATCAAGAAAGTAAAACTATCATTAATTTAAATCAAATCAGAAGTCAAATACTTATTGTTACTACTTTTGTAGAAAATATAAAAGTGTCATCAAAAATAAACTTCATTAAAAAATAGTTCTTAAAGTGTTAACAAGAAAACCCATAGCTAAAACAATATTATTCATACTTATGACAATAGGTGTGTTTGAAAATGTTTTAGCTCAAGCTGGCCCCCCAGGAGGTGGGACAGGTGGTCCTCCTTGTTGGCCTCCATCAAGTTGTGATCCTGCAATACCAATAAATAATGGATTAATCTTATTATTAATTGTAGGCTTTGTATTTGCTCTTTACTTTATTAAAAAAAGTACATCTTCCACTATATAGCATCACATAAAAATACTTGAAAAAGTATAATATTTTTATTTCCTTAAATATCACCTGTTACAATTAATAATTCATTTTATTAAATATAAGATTAACTGTTTCTTAACATATTCTATGGTTTTTGAATTAATTCAAATTAAACTAGAACTATAATCAAGTATTTATATATATTTTATTGAAAGCTGTTCGTTTTAATCATTAATAAGTTTAATCACATAAAGTTTAACACAAACCAGCGAACATTATTAAACCTATCCTCCCGAAAGTAAAATCATCTTGCATTTAATAATTACTTTAAGCCTATACTCAAAAGTAGTATTTTTGAAGCATTTTCGGTAAGATGTCGATTAAACTCTATACATGATTAATAGTAAAAAGGTTTCTTAAAAAAATGGGAATAACAATTGTTATTCCCATTTCATAAAAATAAGACAGTATATGTAATTACCTTACAATCAATTTCTGACTATATATTTGGTTTTCGGAAGTAGCTGTAATTAAATAAATCCCACTCGGAATAACAGATTCGATTGGTAAACCTACCAAGTTTCCATCAATAATATTTACAATTACTTTAGAGAAAAACTCTCTTCCTGTAACATCTCTTATCACCAGCAAAACTTCCTCCTCCTCTACTCCATTAAATGCAAGGGCTAATTCATTACCACTATTTACTGGATTTGGAAAAATACTTAATGTCCCATTTCCATTACTATAAAACCTCACTGGAACTATATTAGAATAACTATATTCCCCATCATAATCTGTTTGTTTTAAACGGTAGTATGATAATCCTTCTAAAGGTTCATAATCTACATCATAATATTCTTGTATTTGACTACTATTTCCACTTCCAGCTCTCGTTAAAATTTCTTCCCATTTTTTACCATCAATACTTCTCTCTACCGTAAAATAATCGTTATTAATTTCTGCGGAGGTTGACCATTTTAAATCTACTCTATCCCCATTCGCATTCGCATTAAAAGAAATCAACTCTATAGGTAAAGGGTTTATACCAACTTTAGAAGCTAAAGTAATCGGGCTAAAAGTTGATAAAGGCAATGTTGACAAAATAGACCCAGCTGAAGGTGATCCTGCCGCTAATCCCCCCATATTCTCCCATTCACTTGAAGTTCCATCATAATGAGCAACAGCCAAATCAGCCAAATAAGTAACTCCATGATCAATACTATTCCAATATAAAGTAACAATAACTGAAGACGCTCCATTAATTCTATCTAAATCCCAAAGATCAAGCGAACTAACATGAACTAAAGTTACATCAAGATTAGAACGATTACTTGGTGAAATACTCCTATAATTAGCACGAAATTCATCCGTTAACAATGAAGGTGCAGAAATACCTAATGGATTATAATAACCCGCATTTCCAATAGGAAATGTAAAAGCATCATTCCCAATTTTAAATGCCGGACCATCAATATAACTAATTGTGCTGCCACCGCTCACTAAAGCTCCATCTTGAAACTGAACTTCATTTAAGTCTGAACTCGTAACAATCCCTTTGATAAAGGTCATTGTTCCTCCACTTACTATATCCATAACACCAATAAGCAACAAGCCATTAGCACTTTTATTAATCGTTACATTGTAAAACGATTCCATTCCTGCATTATGTGTCATCGTTTGATTTCCAGCACCTCCAAAATTAACGGCTCCTTTTCTTGCAGTAAAATTGCTATTATTACTCCAGTTCCCTTCAACATCAATTGAATAATTATTGGTTGAAATATCAAGATTAGTAGTTCCTGAAATAGTTAAATTACCAGTAGATATAATATTTCCTAACAATATTTTATTTCCACTATTCAAAAACACTACATTGTTAAATGTTAGTGGACATACCATTTGATTATCGGTTTGATTGTATTCTATTGTACCAGTATTTGGCGTAAATGTTCCTCCATTAATGAATTGAGAATTAACGGTTAAAGTTTGTGATGATCCACCGTCAAATATTCCACCTGCATCTATAAAAAGTGACCCTATACTTTGAGTAGAACTTAAAATAGGATTATTTACTACATTAGGAATTAGAGCTACATCAGTAGCTCCTGGTTTACTAGGAAGCCAGTTCGAATTATTATTCCAATCATTATTCACAGCTCCTGTCCAATAGTATATTTTTTTCTTAGTTGAAGAACTCATAAACGTAGCGGGCGAATTTTGAGTATTATAATTTGTAGCTACCCAACCTTCTGTACTTGCATTATCTGAAATACGAACCTCATCAATAGCTCCATTAAAATAACCTCCATTGGTTGGCTCATCAGAACCTATTGTAAAAGAGGCTGAATTAGACGATAAAGTATTCATAGTTATAGAAGAAACATAAAATCTTAATCGAGGAGGAGGTCCTCCAGAACCATCAAATGACTCTGCTCTTCTAATTTCATTTGTCACGCCACTCCCTGTAATTTTAAACACTACATCATTTCCAGAAGTCCAACCTCCTCTACCTACTATTTCTTGTAGAATAGTTTTTACATCAGGACTTTGGTAGGTATTATTATCAGACCAACTAGCTACCCCTGCCCAAGCTACAGAAGCTGTAGTGAAAGTTCTACCAGATAAATTATTTGCTGCAGTTGTAAAAGCAACAGCATCATCGGCATCTTCGCCAACAATTGTGAGGTTGGCAGTACTACTATTATTACCATCTGCATAAAATTCAAGAAATGCTGAATCAATTACTGTACCTTGAGGTAATTCTATACCGTTAAACCTTAAACCTATCTTTTGGTCAGTTCTTCCTCCATCATCAACCATTTCTAAATCACTACTAGTAGTATACATAGCTCCTCCACTCTCCTCTTCTACATCATCTAGACTTGTAGAAATACTAACATCACCTTGACATGCTCCAATTATAGTCTTGGAATTTTCTCTAACTCCATCAACAAAAAGTACAATAGAGTCATTTGCATACTTTACAGCAACAACATGATGCCAATTATTATCATCATAAGCAGCAGATGAAGATACTGTATAATCAGGCTGCCAATTTGCATCATCATCCAAACCAAACCCAATTTTCCCATCATTTTTAACCCACAGTTTAAACCCTTGATCATCATACCTGGAAACAACGTAGTGACTTTCAGCATAAGTATAGTTAACCTGTAAAAGAGCTTGTGGTCCTCCAGTCCCTTCGAAGGATTCTGCTCGTCTGGTTCCACTACCTGTAATTTTAAATACCATATCATTACCACTACCCCATCCTGGTCTACTAACAATTTCCTGAACTATTGTAGATAAATCGGGCGAAGAGTAGCTATTGTTATCTAACCAAGCACCTATACTATTCCAAACCACAGATGCCGTAGTAGTGGTTCGGCTTGTAAGATCATTATTACTAGAAGTAAAACTAGCAGCATCATCGGCACCTTCACCAACAATTGTAAGATTTGTAGCGTTACTATTATTCCCCTCAGCATAAAAATCTATAGAAGCAGAGTTAATTGTTGCCCCTTCCGGTATGCTAATCCCATTAAATTTAAGTCCAATTTTTTGATTGGTTGTTCCACCATCATCAGCCATTTCTAAATCACTACTATTGGTATACATACCTCCTCCACTATTCTCTTCTACATCATCCATGTCAGTTGCTATACTCACCGAAAAATTCGTTGTTATTGTTGATGATGTTCCTGGTGTTTTCACCCATGCTTCTATCGTAATGCTGCCTGTTCCGAAATCAAAATCCGCATCATAAACATCAGCCAAATAGTCATTACTCCCGTCAAATTCAATTCCGTCATCCACTTTTGTGGTAATAAGGTCGCCAATGGTCATACCTCCAGAAGCAGTTAAATTATTACTATTAGAGGTGCCATCCTGCATTTGAGGAGTTCCGTTTGAAGGATCTTCCTCTAAACTCCAAACACCTTTATAGTTAGGGTTCCAGGCACCTGTTGTTGAAGGGTCTGTAGCAACAGAAGCATTTCCGAAATTCATCATTATTTTTGTGTCGATAGTTGCATATACCGTGGTAACCTCCACCCACATAATTACCTGTCCGGTAGTTGGCACATACTTAACTATTTGATGATCTAAAAGGTTACCACCAACATCAGTAAATAGGATATCCCATCCATTAATATCAGCGACAAATCCAGAGTTAGTAGTATGTTTCAGATCAGCATCAATCATGCTAACTAATACATTAAAGTTATTTAAATCGATTGATCCGCTTACTTTAGTATTATCTATAGTTAACTCTTTAACATAGTCGTAACCATTAATAACAGAAGCACATTGACTTAATGCTATTGAAACAAAACTTAAAGAATATAAGAAGAATAGTAACCCCTTAAGAAAAAGGGGCCGACTCACTTTGATAAATTTATTAAACAACATAATAATACTTTTATAGTTCTTAATAACAGAAAAAATAAGTAATAGTAAACATAACTATACTGCTGAATGTATCCATAAATCTTTTTATATAAAACGTGCCGTTTTATAAATAGGTTGCTTTAAATTCTACATAAACTTTCAAATTCTCTTCCACTAATTTAACTATAACATAATTAAATCATACATCTAGTCGATAAAATGTGAAAATATCGACAAATATTCTACTTAACAACACTTTAAAATTCAATCAATTGGAAGTATATTTGCTCAAATGACACCTGAACATCTAAAAGAACAAATTAAAACGCTACCCTCTAAACCTGGAGTTTATCAATACTATGATAAGGAAGGTACTATTCTTTATGTCGGGAAAGCCAAGAATATAAAAAAGCGCGTTTCTTCCTATTTTACAAAAAACCAATTTGGTAAAACTGCTATTTTAGTAAAACAAATAGTAGATATTAGAACCATAGTAGTAGGTTCTGAAATTGAAGCATTATTATTAGAAAATAACCTCATTAAAAAGTACCAACCCAAGTACAACATTATGCTTAAGGATGATAAGACTTATCCTTGGATTTGCATTAAAAATGAACGCTTCCCTAGAATATTTTCAACAAGAAATGTGATTAAAGATGGTTCTGATTATTTTGGACCTTATGCTTCTGTTAAAATGATGAATACCGTTTTAACTCTAATTAAAGAACTCTACCCATTACGCAACTGCAACTATAACCTCTCTAAAAATAATGTAGATGCAAATAAGTTTAAAGTCTGCCTAGAATATCATATCGGTAACTGTAAAGGACCATGTGTTGGGAAACAAACAGATGAAGATTATGACATTTCTATAACTCATATTAAATCTATTGTTAAAGGAAATATAAATGGTGTAACTAAACATTTAAAGCCATTAATGGAATCTTATGCAGAAAATTTGCAGTTTGAAAAAGCACAACTTTTAAAAGAAAAGATTGATACTCTAGAAAACTACCAAAGCAAATCTGTGGTTGTAAGTCCAACAATAAATGATGTTGATGTTTTCTCAATTGTTACAGATGAAAAGTATGGCTACGTTAATTATTTAAAAGTTATTAATGGCGCTATTATTCAAGGTCACACTATTGAGTTAAAAAAGAAGTTAGAAGAAACAGATGATGCTTTGCTTCAAATAGGAATTGCCGAATTGAGATTGCGTTTTGAAAGTAACTCAAAAGAAGTTTTAGTGCCTTTTCTGCTAAATTTGGAAGATAAAAACATTAAATTTTTAGTTCCTCAAAGAGGTGATAAAAAAAAGCTATTAGAACTATCTGAACGAAATGCAAAATATTATCGTTTAGAAAGGTTCAAACAAAAAGCGAATATAAGTCCAACCAAAAATTCTGATCGTATTTTAGATAAAATGCAAAAGGATTTACGTATGAAAGTAAGACCTGATTATATTGAATGTTTTGATAACTCTAATATTCAGGGAACAAATCCGGTTTCTGCATGTGTAGTTTTTAAAGATGGTAAACCGAGCAAAAAAGATTATCGAAATTTCAACATTAAAACCGTTGAAGGCCCTGATGATTTTGCTTCTATGACAGAAGTGATTTACAGAAGATACAAACGCTTACTTGAAGAAAACCAACCATTACCTCAACTTATAATTATTGATGGGGGAAAAGGACAATTAAGCGCATCCTTAAAAAGTATAGATAAATTAGGCTTAAGAGGAAAAATTACGATTATAGGAATTGCAAAAAAGTTGGAAGAAATCTATTTTCCTGGAGATTCTGTTCCTTTATATATTGATAAAAAATCGGAATCATTAAAAGTCATTCAATACTTAAGAAACGAAGCTCATCGTTTTAGTATTACTCACCACAGGAACAAAAGAAGTAAGGGAGCAATTACGTCTGAATTGGATAATATTGAAGGTATTGGTTCTAAAACAGCTCAAGATCTTTTACAAAAATTTAAATC
>CAJWVX010000160.1 GCA_913048175.1 uncultured Flavobacteriales bacterium
ATTCTGTTACTTTAACAGAACCAGCATTAGGTTTATCATTATCATTAACTCAAACTGAAGTGAGTTGTAATGGCGTAAGTGATGGCGAAGTTGTAGTCTTGCCATTAGGCGGAACAACACCTTATAGTTACGTATGGAGTAATGGAGACACAGATTCAATAGCAGAGAATTTAATTGCTAATAATTATAGCGTTACTGTTACCGATAGTAATGGTTGTAGCGCTTTGGATAATACAGTGATAACAGAACCAACCGTATTAACTACTAATATTGTAAATGTGGTTAATACATTCTGTGGTTTATCAAATGGAGGAGCTCTATCTATAGCTACAGGCGGAACATTACCATATTTAATTTCATGGTCAAATGGAGCAACGACAAATGCAATTTCTGGAGTATTATCAGGGGGGTATACAGTTATCATTACAGATACGAATGGCTGTATTCAGACTGATTCCGTTTTTATAAATGATGTACCTAGCCCTCAAGTTAATATTACAGATTCATCAGATGTACTTTGTTTTGGAGGCAACACAGGAACTGCTGTTGCAACGCCTTCATTTGGGATTCCAGTTTATAATTATATGTGGGCACCAAGTGGTGTAACTGTAGCTAATCCTACAAATTTAGCTATAGGAATACATATTGTTACCTTAACAGATGGTAATGGATGTATTGCTAAAGATTCTGTTGTAATTGGAGAACCTACTCAATTAGCAATTAATGTTGATACAGTAATTACTTTAACTTGTTTTGGATCGTTGGATGGAGAAATATCAGTGTCTGCAAATGGAGGAATTCCTGGGTATAATTACAGTTGGTCAAATACAGGAACTTCTGCTAACATAATCGGGCTGGCGAGTGGTATTTACACAGTTACTGTTACAGACACTAATAGTTGTGCGATAAACGAAACAGTAGTTGTTACTGAACCTGCTTTATTAAATGCTTCAATTTTATCATTTATAGATGAAAATTGTATTGGAAGTAATGATGGAGAGGCTAATGTAACTCATGTTGGAGGTACTGCACCATTTAGTTATAGTTGGAATACGAGCCCTATACAAATAGGTATTACAGCTACAGATTTGTCCCCTGGGTCATACACTGTTGTTGTTGCAGATACAAATGGGTGTTTAGATTCTGTAATAGCAACTATTGGATCGCCTCTCCCGGTAGTTACCAATGGAATTAACGATGTAATCATCTGTTATGGAGATAGCACAAATCTTGTAGCTTCTGCTTCTGGTGGTAATGGAGCTTATATCTTTTTCTGGGATTCTGGGATAGGACTTGGTAATCCTATAACTGTTTTACCAACAAGTACAACTGTATATGTTGTTAATGCAATTGATCAAAATGGTTGCGTTGGAACCTCAGAGTCTGTTCAAGTTGGAGTAGAAGTTTTGCTTCAAAATGATATCGATGTTATTGTTGACTCTCCAATCTGCCAAGGGACAAACGCAATGGTTTTGGCTACAGTAAACAATACAAATACAGGCTCTATAACTTATAGTTGGAATAACGGTTTACCAAATACGTCAGGCCCTTTTCAAGTAACACCAATATCACCAACAACATACGTTGTAACAGTATCGAATCAATGCGGTATGTCTGTAATAGATTCTGCTACAGTATTATTTAAACCATTACCAAATGTTTCTTTTTTTGGAAATGGTATTGATTGTGCGCCTGTTTTAGTTTCTTTTTTCGATCAATCTACAACTTCTGTAGATGTGATAACTTCATGGTTTTGGGATTTTGGAGATGGAGGAAGTTCTATTGCTCAGAATCCTGTTTATGATTATAATACAGCTGGAAATTATGACGTATCTTTAACGGTTACAACGAATGATGGTTGCGAAAACGATACCACCATATTTAGTCAAGTTATTGTTTATCCAGATCCTATCGCAGATTTTACTGCTGATTTACTGATTACAGATCTGGAATTTCCTACAGTTAATTTTTCTAACTTATCATTAGGTGGTGCCGATTATTTTTGGAATTTTACTGATGGAGATACGACTTCATTGGTAAGTCCTTCACATACTTTTCAGGATACTGGTACATTTTATGTAAACTTATTAGTAACGAATCAATTTGGTTGTACTAATGATATAGAAGTTCCAATAGTGGTAAACCCTTGGTTTACTATTGAAGTGCCAAATGCATTTACTCCAAACCCTAACGGATCAAATGGAGGTCAATATGATGTTAACTCATTATTAAATAATGTATTCTTCCCTTACACTGAATTTGTTGAAGAATATAAATTAATGATATTTAATAGATGGGGAGAGTTGATCTTTGAATCTGATGATCTATCTATTGGTTGGGATGGGTACTTTAATGGAACCTTATCACAACAAGATGTTTATGTATGGAAAATTGAATTGACCTATATAGGTGGGTCAAAATTTAAAAAAGTGGGTGATTTAACTCTAATAAGATAATGGTTAACAATAGTTTTAAAAAAATAGTAATTGTATTTCTTGTAGTATTAAGTTTGCCTGCTTATTCGCAAGATCCTCAGTTTTCTCAGTTTTATGCACATTCATTGTATCTTAATCCAGCTTTTACGGGGAATACGAATTTAGATCGAGTTACGGGAGTCTATCGAAATCAGTGGACATCGGTTCCAGGTGCATTTGTTTCTTATTCTTTTGCATATGATCATAATTTTTCTGATGTGAATAGCGGTTTAGGATTAATGTTTACAAAAGATAAGGCAGGAAGTGGAGGTTTAAAATTCACAAATGTAGCAGGACTTTACTCTTACAATATAAAAATTAATAGGAAATGGGCTTTAAGGTCTGGATTAAAATTTTCCTATACATCAAGGTCACTCGATAAATCTAGGTTAACATTTGGTGATCAAATAGCTAGAGGAGGAGCTACGGAAACAATAGAAGGGTTTTCTGATGGTGCTAATTCTTATATTGATTTAGGAACAGGTGCTATAGTCTATTCAGAAAGTTTGTGGGTAGGGGCTTCTATCGACCATATAAATCAACCTGAACAATCTTTCTTGTCAGGCACTGCTTTTTTACCTATTAAATTGTCGCTACATGGGGGATATAATTTCTTAATAAGAGAAAACATTAAAGGTGATGAGGAGTCTAGCATGACTTTAACGTATAATTATAAACATCAACAGAATTGGAATCAATTAGATATTGGAGCTTATTACAATAGAAGCGGATTCGTTTTAGGTATGTGGTACCGTGGAATTCCAATTATGAAAACCGCGAGTTTATCTAATAATGATGCTCTTGTTATTCTCTTAGGGTTTCAATCCAAAGGACTGAGAATTGGATATTCTTATGATATTACAATTTCTAAATTAGCTGGAGATATAGGTGGGACACATGAAATAACATTGGTGTTTGAGAACCCTTACGAGAAGAAAAAGATTAAGAAGAAAAGACATTTTGTTCCCTGTGCTAAATTTTGATAATTATAGATGTGATTATTTCGTTAAATTAATATCTGTCTAAAACAGATGATATTTGATTAGAAAAGAGTCATTGCAGTAGATTAAATATGTTATTAGCATGAAATTATTTATTGGTGTATATTGATTAGTATGTGAGTTTTTTGTGTGCTTCAGTTTTTTTGACTGAGATATGCTAATAGTTTTCATTAAAATATAAACGCATTAGAACCTATAAAATAATAAATAATATAGCTCGGAAAGTTATTAGTTATAAAACTCCAAAATAAATGATTGGAATTGAATCGAATTGAAATTTTAACCTAGTAACATCAAAAAAACCAAACCGTTTTTAATTTAAACATTGAATCGAAGATTGAAAGAAGAAAAGATGGCTGATAAAATCACTGAAAATATGTTTAGAGAGTAGTTTATTTTCTCCAAATTAAATTAGGAAAAAATATTTGTTAAAAAAGGTGTTAATTATAAACCTAACGCATAATTAAAACGTATAAATATAAATGACGGGAAGTTCAGTTAAAATATATTTTATAATTTCAGGATTATTAATGTTTCCATTAATAACTTTGGAGCTAGTTAACGTTTTATATTGTTCTACTAATAATGGCGAATTTTCTAATATTTTAGTATCACAAAACACTGAAGACTTAGTCGCAAATCTTGGTGATATTTCATGTTTTGGAAACTTAACTTTAAATGTATCTTCTTATAAAGCTCATGCTGTAAATACTCAATAAAAATAAAGTAAGATAAAAAATATTTTTTTAAAATAAATTAAAATGAACAAATTATTATACCAAAACTTTCGCTGTTTAGTTTTAATCATCTCATGTTTAGTGCTAAAACCCTATATCTCATATTCTCAAGGTGTGGGAATCAGTGATGTTAATATTGTGGCTGATCCCTCATCAATATTAGAGTTAAGATCTACAACACAGGGCCTCTTGGCGCCTAGACTAACCACTTTAGAAAGGGATGCTATTGTTTCTCCTGCAGATGGATTGTTGATTTTTAATATCACGACTTCGAGTTTTAATTTTTATAAATTAGGTTGGCAAGTTATTGGTGTTGAAGCAGCTGCTGGTTATAGCGCTATTGATGCAGGTTCAAATGTTTCTACCACATCAACAACAGATGTAGTAGTCACGGGAATGATCCTTTCTCCAGACGCAGGAACGTATGTAGTTAATTTTAACAGTCAATGCACTATACCTGACGCTACTTATACTGGTGGTGTTAATACGGTAGATTTAAAAGCAGATTTAGATTTAATTTATACTGATATAATTAATTTAACAACAACCAATACAACGCATGGTCTTGCTTTTGGGAGTGAAACTATTACTCCTGGAGTTTATTCTTTAGCAGGCGCAATAGCTCTTACTGGAGCTCTTACTTTAGATGGGGGAGGTGACCCTAACTCTTTATTTGTTATTAGAGGCTCTGCAGCATTTAATGTAACAGCAGGATCTGTAGTTACTTTGCTAAACGGAGCTTCGTCCAATAATGTTTATTGGGTGGCAGAAGGAGCTATAGGTGTAGGAGCTGGGACTACTATTCCTGGAACGATATTTTCCAATGGCGGAGCAATTGCAGTGGGTGACAATTGTACAATATCTGGAAGTTTGTTAACCAAGAATGGTGCTATTGCTTTTGGCGCAGGTCCGCTTTCTTTACCTACAAGTCCTACCTTTATCAATTTAAGATCTTTAGCTTCTTTTGTCATATTTACTGGTTCTGGGGGTATTTCTAATACTGGTGCGTCAACTTATACTGGTGATATTGCTTCTAATTTAGGTTCTATTACAGGTTTTGGAGCTGTCGGCTGTGTTGTTAATGGAACAATATATCAAGCAGGATCAACTACAGTGAATACATCAGTTAATCATGAGGCTACTTTTAGTCTTTACCAAAATGGTGTCTTAATTCCTAATTCTAGCAGAACAAGAACCAATTTGTCTTCTCCGTCAGATGTTTTTTTACATGGAATTGCCACAATTTTGGCTGGCCAAGCTATTGAAGTCAGATGGAAGGTTGATTCGCAGACTTCTGATAGTGGAGGTTCGGCAAGTGTTGGTAATAGGATACTTTCGTTAACCAGTGTGCAGTGACAACTCTAGATTTATATAAAGAATCATTCGGAATAAGAATAAATATACAAATGTTAATAAAGTCCGCTAGTCTAAAATGTTTATTGCTCTTTATCTCAATAATAAGTGTTCAGATGTCTTATTCTCAAGCTCGTATCATTATTAATAATACAAGTTTTATTAATATAACTAATGGGTCTTTTTTAGTTGTCGATAATAGTGCAAGTAATGCTATTACTAGGATAGGTGCTACTGGTTGGATAATTTCAGAAGGGACTATCGGAAATAACAGGGTTAAATGGAAGGTGGGAACTACAGCGGCTACATTTACAGTTCCTTTTGGCTTTGGAATTTCAACAGACCTTCCATTAACTTTTACTACATCTAGTGCTGTCGGAATTGGTAGTGTTGTTCTAAGTACTTTCCGATCAGGGGTTAATAGTTCAAACTTACCAACAGGTGGCACAGTTGTTCCTCAAACGATGTTGCCTACATCTTATCTAAGTGCAGGAAATGATAACTCTGCATTTGGTGTTGATCGTTTTTATCAAATAGATGCTGCAGACCCTATTTTTACAACCAAACCTACGTTGTCAGACATTATATTCAGTTATGCAACTGCAGAATTCGATGCGTCTATTACTGCAAATACAATTATAGAAGGAAATCTAAAGGCGCAATATTGGAATAACACAGACATAGACTGGAGACCAATTACCCCTATAGGTACAGTAACAACAGCTTCCAATATTGTTACAGTTGCTTCTCACTCTTCAGCATTCCTGGAGAGGTCAAAGTGGTGGTCTCTTGTAGATAATTCTCACCCTTTGCCAATAACCTTAATTTCATTTACTGGGGAATGTCAAAATAGCAATGTTGAAATAAAATGGAGTACTGCAACAGAGATAAATAACGACCGTTTTATTTTAGAGAAAAGTAATAACGGAGAGTTCTATTTTGATATTGCAAATATTGAAGGTTCAGGAACTACAAATGATTTACAATCGTATTCTTTTATTGATGAAACTCAGAATAAATCAACATCATATTATCGTTTAATACAAATTAATTTTAATGGGATATCATCAATATCACCAGTTATTACTCTTAGAGAATGTGATGAAAATACACCATATTTATCTACAAATGCTTACTTTAATGTTCGTCAACAAAATGTTCAAGTTTTTATTAATTCAGATATTTCTTCTGCTTTTTCTATCGGTATTTATAATGCATTAGGAAGTTTAGTCGCATTTAAAGATATTGTATCCCTTGTCGGAGAAAATCAAATTGTATTCGAAGGTTTAAAACATTCGGCTGGATTTTACATTGTGGTAATAAAAACTTCTGAAAATATTTTTACGCATAAAATAATAATGAATAACCCATGAGAAATTGCAACTATACTTTAATTTTACTTGTATTAACCTTTGTTTTTAAAGAGGCTACGGCTCAAAATATAGGTATTAATAGTACAGGTTCTGCACCCGATATTAGTGCTATGCTTGATGTTTCTTCGGATACTACTGGTTTGCTTATTCCTCGTATTGCACTTACTGCTACTAATATCGTTTTTCCGGTCACCAGCCCTGCTGTCTCACTTTTAGTTTATAATACAGCAACTGCAGGAACTTACCCCAACAGTGTTACCCCTGGTTATTATTATTGGAGCGGTACAATATGGCTTGCCTTTGAAACTAAAGGAGATAGGTATAGTTCTGTTGATGCAGGTGTTAATGTTACAACTTCTTCAGCATCAGATGTTGTAGTAACGGGAATGACTATCACACCGGGTGCAGGAACTTATGCAGTTAATTTTAATGGTCAATGTGATATACCTGACGCTAACTATACAGTGGGTATT
>CAJWVX010000161.1 GCA_913048175.1 uncultured Flavobacteriales bacterium
TTTTTACTTTTTCACCCCATTTTATTGTTTAAGAAAAAAGTATGAGTTTGCCCTGAATCTTATTATTTATTTCTCTTATAAAGTCATTAAAAAAAATAAGAGCTTTTAGTTCTTAAATAGATTAATTTGGGTTTTTAGTATTGTAGATATGTGTAAAAAAAAATAGCATCAGTAAATAGAGTTAAATAAGATCGCTAATAATAGGTGTAACATCAACTAGACAACCTCCAACTAGCATTAGCCAATAAATAATCGCGGGGTTTTGATTTTTAGATGAAATATAGCAACCAAAGTAATAACCCGACATTAACGCAGTTAGTGTTATTTCTTAAACAGCTGCCCAAACATAGATAGAAGTTCCAAAATAAGGCGATAAAATTTTAGCACCACAAAGCTCTAAGTGCATTACTCCACCACCTTCTATAAAGGCTAAGAGAAGGATAAGCCTTTTTATAGTTTCATCCATTAAAAATAGATCTAAGGAAAATAGCGTATTGAAAGAGCTCTAATCATAAATTAACTTTTAATTTAATATTTAATTAGCAATAAGTATTTTACTCTATTTTATTATCTTATTTTTGAGTGTAAATACCTATAAAATGCTGTTAAGCAATATTAAATATTTATCAGGATTATTTTTTTTCCTCATATTACAAAATGTCCTTTTTGCTCAAGACGGACCTGGAGGAATAGGATCTGCTGACGGAACATCAAACCTTGTTATCTGGCTTGATGCTAACACATTGGGTCTTAGTAATAATGCTGACGTTACAAATTGGATAGACCAATCTGGATACAACCATCATGCTACAACATCTTCTCCAACCTGGTCTGCAGGAAATGGTGTTGATAACAATATTGACCCACCAACTTACGATTTAAACGAGCCATCTGTTAATGGTATGCCTTCCGTTAAATTTGATAGGAGCAATACTCAGTGGTTAGAAATTGTTCCTACTGCGAATATTCGACCAAATAAAAACTTGTCAATTTTTGGTGTTTTTGAGTCTAGCGGACAAGATGGTGTTGATTATGGAACAGTTTTAAATTACAGTACAAAATATGCTAAAGACGATAATGGGTATATTTTTGGTATGAGCACCCCAGGAAATACTTTTAGCTACGGTGCTGATGGCTGGAAATGGAACGATGACAATAAAGGGCATTATTATCTTAGCGGAACAGTGCAAGCTGAAAATGCACCTCATATTGTTGGTATGACTTCTGATGGAATTAATTCAGCACTCTACGAGGATGATATTTCTGCTACACAATCTGGTAATGGGGGTGATAATAATAATATTCAATATCCTGCTCCAGATGCAAGCGGTTCTGCTAATTTAACTATAGGGGCTTACATGGGCCAATGGAATGGAAGTAATGACTACCTTTGGGATGGTTACATGTCAGAGATAATTATGTTTAAAAAGGAATTATCAAAAGCTGAAAGGTACATTTTGATGAATTACTTGGCAGCTAAATATGGACAGAATCTTTCGGGTAATGAAGACGAAGTTTACGATCAAGATAATAATGGTGCAGGAAATTATGATTTTGATGTTGCTGGTATTGGTAGAATTAATTCGAGTGATATACATAACGAATCCAGAGGGACTGGAATCGTTACCATTGCTAGTACCAATGGGTTAACCCAAAATAATAGCTTTCTAATGTGGGGTCATGATAATAACGAATTATCCTACACTGAAAGTATTGATGTTCCTTCTGGAGTTACTTCAAGACTTCAGAGAGTGTGGAGTGTTAGTGAAGAAAACACCTCGAATGCACCTGTTAACGTAGGAAATATTGATTTAACATTTGATTTGTCAGCATTAGGGACTTTAAATCTCAATCAAATAAAACTCTTAGTAGATGCTGACGGAGTATTTACAAATGCAACGATTATAGCTAATCCAATAGATCTCGGAGGTAATCAGTTTAAATTTACTAATATTTCGAATGTTACGAACAATAGTTATTTTACTTTGGCTATAGGTAATGCTCCAGGAGGAGTATCCACCAATCTGAATTTATGGCTCAGAGCTGATATAGGTACTATAGGTTCGCCAACTGTAACTACTTGGTCAAATCAAGGTCCAAAGGGTGTTTCTTTTGATGCAAATACAACCGGAGGAACCCCAAGGTTAATAAATTCTGGACGAAATTATAATCCAATTATAAGATTAGATGGTACGAATGAATATTTATCTGGAAACTTAAACATTCAAACAAATTTTAATAGTGTTCTTATTGTTAGTAAAATGAGTACTTATGCAAATACTGGAGAAAATAATGAAGGTATGTTTAGTGTTCTATCTTCCGGAGAGGTTTCCAGTAACAACAATACTCAAAGTCTAACTTTTTTGAAAAGGAAGGGGGCAACAAATCATATCAATAGTTATGGAAATTCTACTAATTATGCTCAGGCAACAAATAAAATAGATGATAAATTTCACGTGTACACCAATAAGATGAATGGTTCAGCGATTGAATTATTTGTTGAAAATAAAAGCTACGGTTCAGTTAGTCATACTCAAAATATGAGTGCTGAAAAATACTATTTAGGAGCTCAATACACAGGAGGTGGAATTTCAGATTGGATGAAAGGAGAGTTTGGAGAAGTAATACAATACAATAAAAAATTATCCACAATAGAACAACGAAAAGTGGAAAGTTATTTAGCAATTAAATATAGCATTACTTTAGATAAAACGGGTGGTGGAGCTTCAGGTGATTATATCGCTCCAGATGGATCAATATTATGGGATGCATCACAATCTTCCCTATATCACAACGATATAATCGGTATTGGAAGAGAAGATATTGAGGGATTACTTCAAAAGCAATCGAAAACAAATGATGATACCACCATTATTTATATCGGTTCTCTATCTAGTTCATCTTCATTAAATACGTCTGTCATAGCCAGTGATGTTTCTTACATTATTATTGGTAATAATAAGGGTGAATTGAATAGTAGTCCATCAGCTAATATAGAAATCCCTCCGTCATGTGGTATTAATTCTAGGATAGAGCGTGAATGGAAAGTAACTAGGACTTTAATTGCTAAGAAATTTAATTTAGATTTAAAATTAAACGCTGCTGCCAATCCTGGAAGCGTTAATGTGAATCATTTGAGATTATTAATTGATGATGATGGTGATTTTTCAAATGGAGGAACATCCTGTTACTCAAATGGAGATGGCTCTGGTGTTGTAATATCTTATTCAAACCCTACGATTAAAATTGCCAATATTTCAAATGTAATGGTTCCAAACAATTCATCTAGCTACTTAACTATTGCTTCAACAAATAGTTCTTCTCCTTTACCAGTCGAGCTAATTGATTTTAATATTAAATGTTTAACTAATCAGCCAGAATTAGAATGGAGTACTATCTCAGAATTAAATAACGATTACTTCACAATTGAAAGAGGTAGAGATGGCATCTATTTTGAAAATATTACTACAATTAAAGGAAATGTAAATACACAATCTCTTACAAGCTATCTTTGGAAAGATGATTATTATATTAATCAGTTAGTATATTATCGTTTAAGTCAAACGGATGTTGATGGAAAGAGGGTGTATCTTGGAATAAAATCTATCTCTTGTGGAGTAGGTGAAAATATACTGTTATATCCAAATCCTTTTAAAACCAATTTTGAACTCCAATTACCTGAAAGTTTTATCTATCCTTTTAATATTGAATTACATGATTATATGGGGAGAAAAGTGCATTCTCAGGTGATAAATAATAATAATTCAACAGTATTTGTTGATCAAAAAATAAAACCAGGAACTTATTTTGTTAGATTTTTTGATGCATATACACCACCTTTTTTTAAGCGTATAATAAAGGTTAAATAATATATTAAATCTAATTTTTGTAAGTTCTGTTTAAGCTTATTTATTATAATTAAAATATAATCAGAAAATAAAAGGATTTAGTTTCAGCTTCCAAAAATAGTGCTTCCAACTCTTATCACGTTTGACCCTTATTTTATTGCTATTTCGTAATCTCCACTCATTCTCATGCTTAGGATGTTTATTGAAGAGTATTGTTTGTTTAATTGATTAAAGCATACCTTGAGGAAATTGAACTCCTTTTTTATTTGATTTTCGTCAGGACTGTTGATTTACATACCCATTAATCCAACAACAGCTATGTTTTTTTAGTTCTTGAATTTCATTGCTATTAATTAAAACTTCAGCATCAATAAAATATAAACCAAATTTATTTTCTTCTTCAGCTATCTTAGATATGGAGTAAACAATCAATTGTTCTATTTTTATTTATCGCCTGCTTATTAAATTCTTTGAGGAGTTTGATCTTATCTACTGCATTAATCAGTTTAATAAAAGGAGCAATATACTTTACTTTGTTGGTTTTAAAATGGCCAATTAGATGCCATTTAATGTCTTTGGGCAAGTATTCGTATTCTTAAGCATTTGTTCATGTCTCATCTTTAAAAAATAAGTTATAAGTTCGGTAGCAGGATTATTAAATTCTAAAGGATCAAAGTTTAGAAGTTCATCATTCCAAACAAAAAATCTTCTTTCTATGATAATAGTAATTTTATTTAATAAAATAATATACTTCATTAGTAAACCATACTCGTATTATTTATTTCTCTTATAAAGTCATTAAAAAAAATAAGAGCTTTTAGTTCTTAAATAGATTAATTTGGGTTTTTAGTATTGTAGATATGTGTAAAAAAAATAGCATTAGTAAATAGAGCTAAATGAAACACAACTAAACTATAAAAACTAAACCAAATTAAATCCATTTTAAAAGTGAGTATTTGTAAGTGAATAGATTTAAAAAATGTAAAATGAATAAATACAATTAGTTATGTATCTCTGCATTTATCCTTAAGAACTTAAAACTCTTAGGTTGTTTTATTTTTTTCCATTCCAGACAACCTAATCCTTAAGCAACTTACCACTAAACTGCTCTCCATTTTGATTAATTACTTTTATCAGATAAACTCCATTTTCTATGTTGCTTACATCTAATTGTATGCTTTGCTCTCCAATAGTATAGTCTACAGAATAGATTTGTTTTCCTATTATATCGTAAACTTCAATTGCACTGATGGTCTCATAATCCAGATACTTAGCTTTACTTAACTCTAGAACTATTGTGGTTAATTTTTGTGCTGGATTAGGATGTATAACTAGTTTATTTAAGACACCATCCTTGCTATATTTAATCGTGTTTTGAACTCTGTTAGTTGCTAAAGGCTCCTCAAAATCAAATACAATGTTTGCTCTGTTAGGAATGATTTCTCCATTTTTAATACCCTCTTTAGGACTGATCTTAAACTCTACAAACCCATTACTGCCCTCTTGATTTTCACTACTATCTGGCAATAAAATATTTGTATACACAAACTGTAACGTTTGTCCATCTCTGCGCATCACATAAGCATGACTGGATAAAACGCTGTTAATAGAGCGGACATCTAACTCTTCTGGTAAGGTGTTTGTAATTTTTACATTTTGAGCATAATACGTTCCTACATTCTGAAAACGAATTTTATAGCGTAATTCTTGTGTTTTTTCAATATAACCCTCATAACCATCTCCTACAGGATAAACCGTTAAATCATTTGGATCTATCGCTCCTACTACCGGATTAACATCTGTAACGGTATTGTCTGAAATATCACAATCACTATCATTATTGGTTATGCTACCTGTTACCGTTAATTCTTTTCCAATTGTTGAAGCTACACTTATTGAATCAACAATACTAATGTCATAATTATTCATAGCACTTACGGTATCAATAACCCAATAATAGGTTACAATTGTATCATTTTGAACTGAACTGCTCCATGGGCTTGATGCGCTTAAGAAAACAATATCTTCATGAACTTCCAAGCTCAATTCAACATCAAAGGCATCAAAAGCTCCTGCATTACCATATACAACAGAGTATGTATTCTGAAATCCTTTTCTTAAAGCGGTTGTACCAAGGGTAATGTTTAAATTCGGGTCTGGGCAAGTTGTCACATTTCCAAAACTATTACCACAATAAGTTTGACCTTCTACAATAGTAAGTCCAACACCTTCTAAATTACAGTTGGCAGACCAGTTAGCTGGCACAGCTTGAGATATGGTAAAAACTCCTGCTTCTAAAAAGAAGTTGTACTCTCCGTTTTGATCGGTAGTAATAAATCTACTACCGGGTTCAACTTTAACTAATACTCCAGGAATTCCTATTTCTGAAGCATCTTGGTTACAGTTTTGATTCTCATCATGATAAACTACACCACAAACCTCAACCCCATCTCCTTCTACCAAATCTATACAATCGTTAATATTTTGGTTGATTAACTCTTGACGGTAACCAGATGGCCATTGTACAATAATAGAATCTATTGTTGTTGCATCTCCTAAACCAAATAATGTTTTAAGCGAATTCTGACTTCCAGCTCCTCCTCCTGTTTGTGCAGACACTTCTTTTAACTGCCAAACGGCTACGCCATAAATAGTGGCTTTAACACTTACACGAGCTCCAATAGCACTTCTATTCGAATTTACTCCTGTTAGGTTCATACACATCCAACTGTTACAATTTGCTCTACTGTTTTCGAAAAACACATTGGTTTCATTAGAATGGTTCCCCACTATTACATCCAAATCCCCATCATTATCATAATCGCTCCAAGCTTGCGAGTAAGAGTTACCTAGGTTTTGAGACAATGGCGTTTCTGGTTTAGAAAAAGTACCATTGCCATTATTAATGTACATGGTGTTTTGATCTGATTGATCGTTACAGACATACAAATCTACATCTCCATCGTTATCAAAATCTATCCAATTACTACTACTAGAAAGGCCTCCATCAGTTACTAATAACCCTGAGGTAATTTCGGTAAAGGTTCCATCTCCATTGTTCTTGTATAAAAAATTGTTTTGGCCACTGGTATTGGTCACAAATAAATCTAAATCAGCATCATTATCATAATCGCCCCAGCTACACCCTACAGAGTTGGCATTATCTGGCACAATTCCAACATTAGTCATCTTGGTAAAGGCATCTGCTCCATCATTTCTGTACAATGAATTACTTTCGCCATTGGTTGCAGGTACAAATACATCCATATCTCCATCATTATCATAATCTGCCCAAGTTGCTCCAATAGAATGTTTGGCCTCTTGCACTATAGCCGAATTAGTAACTAGTGTAAATGTTTCATCTCCATTATTTTTATATAAAAGGTTAAATTTTGTAGGCATATAGTCGGTAACAAACAAATCTAAATAGCCATCTTTATTGTAATCTACCCAACTAGCACCATGGCAATAACCACTATAGTTAGCAATATCTCCAGTAGTAATTTTGGTAAAGTTACCAC
>CAJWVX010000162.1 GCA_913048175.1 uncultured Flavobacteriales bacterium
ATGGAAATACTTATACTGCAAGTAATACAACTGCAACTTATACTTCAACCAATGCGGCAGGATGTGATAACGTAGCAACTCTTAATTTAACAATTAAGAGTAGTACTACTGGAACTGATCTAGTTTCTGCTTGTGGTTCATTTACATGGATAGATGGAAATGCTTACACAGCTAATAATAACACAGCTACACATATGTTAGCAAATGCTGCAGGATGTGATTCTTTAGTTACTCTTGATTTAACAATTAGCACTTTCGCATCTAGTATTGATCCAGTTAATGCATGTGACACTTATACTTGGATAGATGGAATTGCATATACTGCAAGTAATAATGTTGCAACATTTACATTTGTTAATGGTTCTGTTAATGGATGTGATTCAATTGTTACATTAGATTTAACACTTGGAAATAGCAATACAGGAACTGATGTTCAAACTGCTTGTGATACTTACACTTGGTTAGATGGAAATGCATACACTGCAGATAACAATACTGCAATGTTTACTTTAACCAATGCTGCAGGATGTGATTCTATTGTTACTCTTGATTTAACAATCAATGCTGTTGATATTACTACAACAAATGTTAATGACACTATTACTTCTAACGCAACTGGTGCAACTTACCAATGGTTAGATTGTGACAATGCATTTGCTATTATTGTTGGTGAAATCAGTCAAAGTTTTGTTGCAACTACTAACGGTAACTTTGCAGTAGAAGTAACTCAAAACAGTTGTACAGATACTTCTGTTTGTGTAAACATAGCAACAGTTGGTGTTAACGATATAGAAAACATTAGCGTTTCTATTTACCCTAACCCAACTAAAGAGTTGATCAATGTTAACTTTGGTAGTGTTCAAGCTTCTGTTAATTACACCCTTACTTCTATTGAAGGAAGAATAATTGAACAACAACAAAATGTTACTGAAAATTCAATACGAATCGATTTATCTAACGAAAGTAAAGGAATCTACTTATTGAAAATTGACAACAATTCTTCTGCTAGTGTTTATAGAATAATTAGACAATAAGTAAAAAAGGAAATTATTATTCCTAATAATATTGAGAACATTCTGATTTAATCAAGTTCCCTTATTTAAACTAAAAGCCCCTTTCAATGAAAGGGGCTTTTTTTGTTTCTTCGGTTTATATTTTTGATTTAGCGGTCATAAGAGTCCAATAATCACACTAACCCCATTTTGTAAAAGTGACTTAATTTGTTAATTTCATAGGCTAAACTAACTAAACCAGCCTAAAATCATGAATAAAACGTTTAAAAAAGCCGTTCTGACTTTTTTATCATTTGCATTAATCGCAGGTGTCTCAGCTCAAAATAACAATCAAATTTGGACTAAAATCTCTAAAGAATCTTTATCCGCAAAAGAAAAAATAAACAGAAGTACACAGCCAAATAAAGCTCACTTTTTTAAATTAAATCTAACCCAATTTCAATCTATTATACAAAATGCTCCACTGAGAGAAACTTTTGCTGGAGTATCTCCAGTTGTATTAGATTTTCCTATTTCAGATGGAACGTTTGAAAGTTTTCGTGTTTTAGAATCTCCAATTATGCACCCTGTATTAGAGGCAAAGTTTCCTATGATCAAAACATATGTAGCTCAAGGAGTTGATGATCCAACCGCTATAATGCGCTTTAGTGTAACTCAGTTTGGTATACATGGTATGACTTTGTCAGGAAAAAGAAACACAACCTATATTGATCCTTATACAACGGATAAAGAAAATTACATTGTATATAACAGAAAATCACTTGGAGGTCAACCACAAAACTTTGAATGTTTAACTGAGCAAGATGTTGAATTACCTTCATTAGAAAAAGGTGTTGTTTCAAATAAAGCTACCGATGATCAGCAACTTAGAAGATTTCGTTTAGCACAATCATGTACTGCTGAATATGGTAATATTTTTGGTGTAACTCCAGGATCAGAAAAAGCAGAAATTCAAGCTCAAATGGTAATTACTATGAACAGAGTAAATTCAGTTTACGAAATTGATTTAGGAATTACTTTAGAGTTTATTGCAAATAATGATCTTATCATTTACTTTGGGAATGCTAATTCAGACCCTTGGACAACTGAATGGAATAACATGACTCAATCTACTATAGATGCTGTGATTGGAGATGCAAATTATGACATTGGACATAACTTTAATACCACAGGTGGTGGTAATGCTGGTTGTATTGGTTGTATTTGTAACTCTGGTAATAAAGGGAGTGGATATACAGGAAGAGCGAACCCAACTGGAGATCCTTTTGATATTGATTATGTTGCCCATGAAATAGGTCACCAGTTTGGTGGTTACCATGTAATGAACACTTGTAGTAGAAGTGGTAGTGGTAATACAGAAGTTGAACCTGCTAGTGGAAGTTCGATTATGGGGTATGCAGGAATTTGCGGAACTAATGTCCAAGCTAATAGTGATGCACATTTTAATTATGTAAATGTTAGAGATATTTCTCTAAATGTTCAGTCTGGAGTTAGCACTTGTGCAACCTTAATTGGACTTGCAAACAACCCGCCAACAGCAAGTGCCGGAAATGATTATACAATACCTTTAGGAACTGCATTTGTGTTAGAAGGTACTAGTTCTGATCCTGACGGAAATGGTTCTTTAACTCACAATTGGTCGCAAAATGATCCAGAGCAAGCACCTTCAAATGCTGCTCCTCAAACAACATGGACTGTAGGCCCATTATATAGATCTATAATGCCTACTGTTTCACCTAACCGTTATTTACCTGATATTGCTGATGTAATAGCTGGAAATTTAACACCAACTTGGGAAGTAACACCCAATGTTGGAAGAAATATGGAATTTGCCTTTATGGTAAGAGATAATGATGCATTAGGTGGACAGACTGCTGATGATCTTATGCAAGTAACAGTTGATGGAAATTCAGGTCCATTTCAAGTTACTTCTCAAGGAACAACTACTTCATTTAATGCTTTAGATAACACAACAGTAACATGGAATGTTGCAGGAACAAACACTGGTGCAGTTAATGCTACAAATGTTGATATTTTCTTATCAATGGATGGAGGATTTACTTACCCGATAACTATAGCTACTGCGACCCCTAATGATGGAACGGAAAACATAGTAATTCCAAACAATGCAACAACTAACGGAAGAATAATGGTTAGAGGTTCTGGAAATATCTTTTACGCGATAAACGCTGCTGACTTTACAGTTGTTTCACCTTCATTTGATTATTCGTTAACACCAACACCATCTTCAATTACTATTTGTCCACCATCTGATGCTGTTTATACTGTAAACACAAATTCTTTTGGAGGATATGTTGATCCAATTACATTAAGTGCAATTGGTGTTCCTGCAGGAGCAACAGCTACATTTTCAACTAACCCTGTAACTCCTGGAAACAGTTCAACTTTAACTATTTCTAATACTGGAGCAGCTACAACAGGAAACTTTACAATAACAATTGAAGGAAATAGTACTTCAGGAATTAAAACAAATGATGTTACTCTAATCATTTCAGATCCAACACCAACTGCAGTAACATTGTCTAGTCCGTTAGATGCTGCAACAGGAGTTTTAATGCCAACTAACTTTACATGGACAGCATCTGCAGGAGCAGGAGTATTATATGATATAGATATTGCTTCTGATGCAGGGTTTACTTCTATAATTGACAATTCAGTTGGATTAGCTACAAACACTTATAACTCAGCAGCTTTAGCTTCTGGAACACTATATTATTGGAGAGTAAAAGCTTACAACGCATGTGGATCTGCTGCTTTTTCTAGTACTTTTTCTTTTGAAACTAGCTCTGTAATAATATTACCACCTACTGGAACATTTGCTACACAAACACTGTGTACAGGTATTTTGTTTGATAGCGGAGGAAACGCTGGTGATTATGGTTCTTCTGAAGATGCTCAAATTACAATTGCACCAACTGGTGCAGCTACGGTAGACTTAAATTTTATTTCATTTGTGATTGAAGCAGGATCAAACAATAATTGCGATTATGATTATTTAGAAATATATGATGGCCCAACAACGGCTTCAACGCTAATTGCAAGGTACTGTAATGATAATGTTCCTACGGCTGTATCGTCTACAGGAGGTTCTATAACTATTCTTTTTCATTCGGATCAAAACGTTGAAGAAGCAGGATTTGAAATGACTTGGCAATGTAATTTAGCTACAGTTGCTCCAACTGCAGATTTTACTGCTGATATTGATACAACATGTCAAGGCGTAGTTAACTTCTCAGATGCTTCAATAAATGGACCTACACAATGGTTATGGACTTTTGGAGATGGTAACAGTTCTACAACTCAATATCCAACTCACACATACACAACTAACGGAACTTATACAGTTGAATTAACAGCTACAAATACTAACGGTAACGACAATATTATTAAAACTGATTTTATTGTAGTAAATATGCCAACTATACCCTCTACAACAGATGCAACAATTTGTGCTAATTCAACTGCAAATTTAAGCGCTGCAACTGGTTCAGGAACATTAGATTGGTACGATGCTGCAAGTGCAGGGAATCTTGTTTATTCAGGAACAAACTATACAACTCCAACCTTAGGTGCGAATACTACTTATTACGTTGAAACGGTTATTACTACACCATTAGTTAATATGGCTAAACCTGATAACACTGGTGGAGGTAACAACTTTACTGGAAATCAACATATAATCTTTGATGTATATAACACCATGGAGATAGTATCGGTAGAAGTTGTTGCTCAAGGAGCAGGAAACAGAACAATAGAACTACGAGATAATACAGGTTCAGTATTACAGTCTACAACTGTAAATATTCCTAATGGAATAGCTCGGATAAACTTGAACTTTATGATTAATCCTGGAACTGATTATGAATTAGGATTGTCAGGAGCTTCAACAGTTGATTTATATAGAAACAATGCTGGAGTAGCTTATCCATACGCTCTTCCAGGATATGGAGCTGTAACTAGTAGTAGTGCTGGTCTTAATTTTTATTACTTCTTTTACGATTGGGAAGTTAAAGAACCTAATTGTACTAGCCCAAGAATTCCTGCTACAGTTAATGTAAACACAGTTAATGTATCAACATCTTTAACTGTAAATACAATTACAGCTGGTGCAACACCTGCTTCTTATCAATGGGTTGATTGTAACAACAACTTCTCATTAATTGGAGGGGAGACTAATCAAGCATATGTAGCAAGCGTTAATGGTGACTATGCAGCAATTATTACAGAGAACGGATGTATTGATACAACAGCTTGTACAAATATTCTAATTACCGGAATTGATGGAGCTTCTTCAACCTCTGGTATTAGTATTTATCCGAATCCAGCAAATAACATTTTAAATATTGATTTACCAAATACTTCTAACATTGAAAAATTGACACTTTTTGATGTTAAAGGGAAACTTATTTATGAAACGGTTGACTTTACTAATTCAACCATTCAAATTAATATGAATGCGTTAAGTGAAGGTATTTATATGTTGAAAGTTCAATCAACTAGCGAAGTCAAAAATTACAAAGTACTTAAACAATAGTTTTAGTTAAAAAGTTTAAGAGCCTCCCGAATTAAATTTGGGAGGCTTTTTTATACAACAATATTTCAAATTTTCCGTACTAAGTATAGTCTGTGGCATAAACTTTGCGTATTCCTTCAAACATACTAAAACTAAACTTATGAAAACTCGAAATCTAATACTCGCAGCAGCAGCAACGTTTGCCTTTTTCAGTTTTACAAAACAAGAAACTCCTCAAGTAGAAGCAACTGACAATACTCCTGCTCTCAGAAATATAAACAATACCGCTTTTAAGGCTGGTGAGCAATTAGAATATCGTTTACATTATGGTGTAATTAATGCTGGAACAGCAAAACTTGAAGTTAAAAACTTAGGTCAGAAAATTGCTGGAAGAGACATTTACCACATTGTTGGTTCTGGAAAAACTAAAGGTGCTTTTGACTGGTTCTTTAAAGTTAGAGATCGATATGAAACTTTTTTAGATGTTGATGGAGTATTTCCTTGGGCATTTAAAAGAGATGTAAATGAAGGTGGCTACAAAATCAAACAAAGCTACAAGTTTGCACAATCTAAAAACAAAGTGAATAATGGTGAAGGAAAATCTTTTGAAACTCCAAACGGAATTCAAGATATGCTTTCTGCTTTTTACTATGCAAGAGCTATTGATTACTCTAAAGCTAAAAAAGGAGAAGTTTTTACTATTTGGTCTTTTGTAGATGATGAAATATGGCCTTTAAGAATTCGATACCTTGGTAAAGATCAAATTAAAGTGAGCGGAGATACTTATAAGGCTTTAAAATTTTGTCCGGTAGTGCAAGAAGGTAGGCTATTCGAAAACGAAGATGATGTAGCTGTTTGGATTTCTGATGATAAGAATAAGATTCCATTACTAGCTCAAGGAAAAGTGTTAATAGGTTCTGTAAAAATGGAATTGACTAAAGCTAGAGGTTTAGCTAATCCTTCGGCTAAGATTGACTAACAATATTCTGTTAAAAACAATAGATTTTATAAAGCGTTGAAGCAATTCAACGCTTTATTTTTGTTGATTATGAAACGTCAATACCTTCAACTAAAAATAATCTCATTTTTAATACTGTCTTCCGTGCTCTTTTCTTGTGGAAATGATATTACTGAAAAAATTCCAAAGGCCGTTGAAGAGATTCCTGCTTATGTTCCAACAATGGAATACGGTTTAAACTTAGATTCTTTTATCGTTCATAAAAACACAATAAAGCCAAATCAGTTTTTAGCTAACATTCTATTAAAACATCATGTTCCCTATCCAGAGATTGATAAGCTAGCCAGAGCTTCTGATTCTATTTTTGATGTAAAAAGAATTGCTGCAGGAAGAAATTACACGATCCTTTGTAAAAAGGATTCATTAGAAAAAGCCCAATACTTTATTTATGATGCAAACTCAATAGACTATGTTGTTTATGATATGAGTGATTCATTATTTATTTACAAAGACAAAAGAGAAGTAACAACAATAATTAACACTGCCTCAGGAACAATTCAATCATCACTGTCTCAAACATTAGATGCTGCTGGAGTAAGCAATGTATTAGCCATTGAAATGGCAGATGTTTTTGCTTGGACAATCGATTTTTATAGAATTCAAAAAGGGGATTGGTTTAAAGTCATTTATGAAGAAAAATTCGTTGATGGGAAATCTATAGGAATTGGAAAAGTTTTAGCCTCCAACTTTAACCATTATAATAAAGATTTTTTTGCGTGTCGTTTTATTCAAGATAGTATCCCTGATTATTTTGATGCCGAAGCAAATAGTTTAA
>CAJWVX010000163.1 GCA_913048175.1 uncultured Flavobacteriales bacterium
TTTAAAAGGCTTGTCGATTACGACAAGCCTTTTTTTATGGCCGAGAATCTCGGCTCATAATTATCCAGAAAATGTCTGTTGATAATTATTGAGTAGGACAACGAAATTAAAATATAACCTTCATTGCGAGGTATGAAGCAATCTCACAATGGACAAAAAAGATAAACATGACTAAAGTAAATATGACAACAGCAACTCAAAAACTACTTTCCGATACGGTTACTCCCGTTGGCTTGTATTTAAAATTGAGAGACCAATTCCATAACTCCTTTTTATTAGAGAGTTCTGATTACCATGGTAACGATAACAACTTCTCATTTATTTGTTTAGAGCCTTTAACCTCTTTTATAGTTGAGGATAAAACCATTACTAAAACAGGCTTAGGATTGGATTCTAAAATCAATATTGAAGAAAGAAGTCAAGTGATTTCAGAATTACAAAACATGATTGATACTTTTCATATCGATCGAAAAGAAGGAGTAAATGGTTTGTTTGGATATACGAACTATGATGCTGTTCGTTATTTTGACACCTTAGATATAGATGCTCCAAAAAAGGAAGCACACTCTACTCCTGAAATGCACTATTCATTGTTTAGATACATCATTCAAATAGATCATTTCAAAAATGAATTATTAATTACTGAGAACATAGTTGAAGGAGCTGAATCTAACATTCAAGAGATTGTTGAATTGGTAAAGAGTAACAATCATCCTCGTTATAAATTTAAGTTAAATGGAACTGAAGGAACAAATATTTCTGATGATGCTTTTAAGAGCTTAGTAACAAAAGGAAAAGAACATTGCCAAAAAGGAGATGTTTTTCAAATTGTATTATCAAGACAATTTTCGCAACAGTTTAATGGTGATGAGTTTAATGTATACAGAGCATTACGTTCAGTAAATCCTTCTCCTTATTTATTCTATTTCGATTTTGGAAATTATAAATTATTCGGATCTTCACCTGAAGCTCAATTAAAATCGAGCAATGGAAAAGCAACCATAAATCCCATTGCTGGAACATTTAAAAGAACAGGAAACGATATTGAAGACAAACAATTAGCTGAAGAATTAGCAAAGGACCCTAAAGAGAATGCTGAACACACTATGCTAGTCGATTTAGCTAGAAATGACCTCAGCAGACATGGAAAAAACGTCAAGATTAAAACCTATAAACAAACACAGTTTTACAGTCATGTCATCCATTTAGTTTCTGAAGTTGAAGCTGATATCAATGAATCATCTGATGCACTTCAGATTTTTGCAGATACTTTTCCTGCAGGAACTTTATCTGGAGCACCAAAATATAAAGCCATGCAGTTAATTGATGGTTACGAAAATCAAAATAGAGGTTTTTATGGCGGAGCAATAGGTGTTTTTGGTTTTGATGGATCAGTCAACCATGCCATTACAATTAGAAGTTTTTTAAGTAAAAATAACACCTTATTTTTTCAGGCTGGTGCTGGAGTGGTAGTAGATTCTAAAGAAGAAAATGAATTACAAGAAGTAAACAATAAATTAGGCGCATTAAAAAAGGCTTTAAGCTTGGCTGAAAACATATAACACATGAAAAAAGTATTAATATTAGACAACTACGATTCCTTCACTTACAACCTAGTGCATTACGTAGAGGCAAACCCTGATTATGAAGTAGATGTTTTTCGAAACGATAAAATTTCTATTGAAGACGTTGGAAATTATGACACAATCATTCTATCTCCTGGACCAGGTTTACCAAAGGATGCTGGAATATTAAAAGAGGTGATTGTAAAATATGCAGCCTCAAAAAAGATTTTAGGTGTTTGTTTGGGAATGCAAGCTATAGGTGAAGTTTACGGTGGATCTCTAATTAACTTAGAAGAGGTATTCCATGGAGTAGCCACTCCTATTACTATTACAGATAAATCTGACCTATTATATAAAGGACTACCAAATTCGTTTGATATTGGGAGATATCATAGCTGGGTAGTTTCTAACGATAACTTTCCAAAAGAGTTAACGATAACTTCTGTTGAAGAAAACGGACAAATTATGTCATTAAAACATAAAGACCACAAACTATACGGTGTTCAGTTTCATCCTGAATCAATTTTAACAGAACATGGAAAAGAAATGATTACCAACTTTTTAAATATATAAGGATAAAATGATTGAATACTATAAGCAGAGAATAACACACTATAGCATTACATCATTCAGACATTCTATCATTGACTTATGAAACAACTACTTAATAAATTATTTGAACACCAAACACTTTCTGAGCAAGATGCTTATAGTGTTCTTACCCGAATTGGAAAAGGTGATTGCAATCATTCGCAAATTGCTGCTTTTTTAACAGTGTATTTGATGCGTAATATTTCTGTTGCCGAATTAACGGGTTTCAGAAATGCTCTTTTAGATCTTTGTTTAAAAGTTGATTTATCTGATTTTAACACAATAGATGTTTGTGGTACTGGTGGTGATGGAAAAGACACTTTCAACATTTCCACATTATCTGCTTTTGTAATTGCAGGAGCCGGGTACAAAGTTGCTAAACATGGAAACTATGGTGTTTCATCCTCTTGCGGATCTTCTAATGTATTGGAGCATTTAGGATATAAATTCACCAACGATCAAAGCATTTTAAAATCACAATTGGATGAAGCCAATTTCTGTATGATGCATGCACCACTGTTTCACCCAGCCATGAAAAATGTTGGTCCTATTAGAAAAGAATTAGGAATGAAAACATTCTTTAACATGCTAGGTCCTTTGGTTAATCCAAGTAACCCTCAGAACCAATTAGTTGGAGTTTTTAATTTGGAAATTGCTCGTATTTATAACTACTTACTACAATCTTCAGATAAAAAATATACTATTTTACATAGTTTAGATGGTTACGATGAAATTTCTTTAACCGGAAAGTTCAAAGCCATATCTAATAATGGAGAAACATTATTGTCTCCTGAAGATATTGGATTTAAAACTCAAAAGCAAGCCGATATATTTGGAGGTGACACTGTTAAAGATGCATCCAAAATATTTATTAACGTTTTAAATAATGAATGTACAGCTGAGCAAAAAAATGCTGTTTTAGCAAACAGTTCATTTGCCATTCAATGTTTCGAACCAACTAAAAATTTAGCTGAGTGTAAAAGTATCGCTCAAGAATCTATTGAGTCGGGCAGAGCCCTCAAATGCTTAAAGAGAATAATGAGCTAATGCCACAAGGATTAAATAAAAAGTTATGAATGAGAAAGAAATATTCATCAAAGCGATGAAAAGTAGAACAAAAAAGTTTGCTGTAGATGTAATTCGGTTTTGTGATTCACTAAAAACTTGTAAAGCATCAGCAGTGATTACTTATCAATTAGTTAAATCAGCGACATCAACAGGTGCAAATTATCGTGCTGCTTGTAAAGCTCGATCTAAAAATGAATTTTTTAGTAAGATCTGTATTGTTGTTGAAGAGGTTGATGAATCAGAATATTGGCTCGAAGTAATTCAAGATGCTAATTTATCAGAACAGCTTCAAGAATTAGAAAAACTCTTGACTGAATCAAACGAACTAAATAAGATAATGTCAAAAGCAAAAAACTCGAGCTACAGTAACAAATAGAATATTATAGCATTTTCTCATTACAACATTAAATCATTATTACAGCATGACAATACTAGACGAAATTATAGCCTACAAGAAAAAAGAAGTTGAAGAAAGATCATCAACTCATCCAATTAAATTATTGGAACAATCTCTTTATTTCCAATCAGAATGTGTCTCCTTAAAACATTACATCCAAAGAGAAGATAAAAGTGGAATTATAGCAGAATTCAAAAGAAAGTCTCCTTCAAAAGGAATGATTAATGAATTTGCTAATGTAGAAAAGATATCAATTGGATATATGCAAGCAGGAGCTTCTGCTCTTTCTGTTTTAACCGATACTAACTTTTTTGGTGGCAAGAATGAAGATTTAACCACAGCTCGTAAATTCAACTTCTGCCCTATCCTCAGAAAGGACTTTACAGTTTCTGAATACCAGATAATTGAAGCGAAATCTATTGGAGCTGATGCCATTTTATTAATTGCTGCAGTTTTAACAAAAGAAGAAATTAAACGATTTACTGCATTAGCTCATCAATTAGGAATGGAAGTCTTATTAGAAGTTCATACTGAAGAAGAATTGGAAAAATATATTCCTGAAATTAGTTTAGTTGGGATCAACAATAGAAACCTAAAAACCTTTGATGTTGATTTTGAAAATTCAATTCGATTAGCACAACTACTTCCGACTAACACTGTAAAAATTGCAGAAAGTGGAATTAGTGATTACAAAAACATCATCGAATTAAAGAAGCATGGTTTTGAAGGCTTTTTAATTGGAGAGAATTTTATGAGATCAGCTTCTCCAGAATTAGAATGTAAAAACTTTATTAACTTACTTAACTCAGAACAAAATGTTATTGCTTAAAGTTTGCGGCATGAAAGAAGAGCAGAATCTTTCTGACCTTATTAAAGTTCAACCAGATTTTATAGGTTTAATCTTTCACGAGAAATCACCTAGAAATATCACTAAATATTCATCTACAAGTATCCCAAAAGAAATTAGAACTGTTGGAGTTTTTGTAAATGAAACCGAAGGATTTGTTTTAGATAAAATAAATGAATTTGATCTAAAATACATTCAACTTCACGGTGCTGAATCTCCACACTTTTGTAAAAACATTAAACGTTTAAATAGAAAAGTGATAAAAGCTTTTAACATTCATCCAGAATTTGATTTTTCGAAATTAGAAGAATACACTCCTTATTGTGATTACTTTTTGTTTGATGCTTTTGGAAAGAATGCTGGTGGTAACGGAATTACATTTGATTGGGAGTTATTAGATAAGTACACCGGAGAAACTCCTTTTTTATTAAGTGGCGGAATAGACTCCGAAATGGCAGAAAGTTTAAAAGAGATATCACACCCTATGTATAAAGGAGTTGATATTAATAGCAAATTTGAGATTGAACCAGGGTTAAAGAATATTGAGAAAATAAAATTATTTAAAGACAAAATTACATCATAACGATCGTTGTCATTCCGATTGGAGTAACAAAGGAAAGAAACAGACGGATCTTTTGATTTAATAGTAAGGATTTAAATATGACAAAACGAAACAAAATGAATTACGAAGTTAACGAACAAGGGTTTTACGGTGATTTTGGTGGAGCATTTATCCCCGAAATGTTACACCACAATGTAAATGAGTTAAAAGAAAACTATTTACACATAATAGAATCTGATGAGTTTAAGGTAGAATTTAAAGATTTATTAAAAGAGTACGTTGGAAGACCTACGCCACTCTATTTTGCTAAAAGATTATCAGAGAAATATAACACGAATATTTTCTTAAAAAGGGAAGATTTAAATCATACTGGAGCACATAAAATCAACAATACTGTTGGTCAGATTTTATTGGCAAAACGGATGAATAAAAAACGAATTATTGCCGAAACTGGTGCAGGACAGCACGGTGTTGCAACTGCTACCGTTTGTGCTTTAATGAATTTGGAGTGTATCATCTACATGGGAGAAATTGACATTAAAAGACAAGCGCCAAATGTTGCTCGAATGAAAATGTTAGGGGCTGAAGTTAGGCCAGCAACATCAGGAAGTAAAACATTAAAAGATGCGACCAACGAAGCAATTCGTGATTGGATTGCAAACCCCGAAGATACGTATTACTTAATTGGTTCTGTTGTTGGACCTCATCCCTACCCTGATATGGTTGCTCGCTTTCAATCTATTATAAGTAAAGAAATGAAAAGCCAATTAATGGAGAAAACAGGAAGAGATTATCCTGATAAAATTATTGCTTGTGTTGGAGGTGGAAGTAATGCAGCTGGAGCATTTTACCATTATTTAGATAATGATAAAGTAGAGTTAATTGCTGTTGAAGCTGATGGACTAGGAATAGAAACAGATAAAACTGCAGCAACCACTCAAGTGGGAACTGAAGGAATTATCCACGGAAGTAAAACTCTATTAATGCAAAATAGAGAAGGTCAGATTACCGAACCACATTCTATTTCTGCAGGGTTAGATTACCCTGGGGTTGGACCTTTACATGCTCATTTATTTAAAAGCGGCCGAGGGACATTTATTGGTGCTACAGATAAGGAAGCCTTAACGGCAGCTTATCAACTAACCAAATTAGAAGGAATTATTCCAGCATTAGAATCATCTCACGCGTTAGCAGTTTTAGATAAAATTAAATTTAATCCAGAAGAAAATGTTGTTATCAACCTTTCTGGCAGAGGAGATAAAGACATGGAAACTTACATACAAATGATGCAATGAGTTAATGTATGAATGATAGAATATTATTCACTCATTAAAGCATTCTCACATTATATCATTACTTAAAAAAAATGAAAAGACTAAAAGATACATTTAATACAAAAAGTGACATCCTCAACATTTATGTCACCGCAGGCTATCCAGACCTCAACGACACAGTTGATATTGTTAAAGAATTAGCTCTAAATGGTGTTGATATCGTTGAAATAGGTATGCCTTTTTCTGACCCTTTAGCTGATGGCCCAACCATACAGAACAGTAGTCAGATTGCCATTAAAAATGGAATTACTTTAGCGCTTATTTTTGATCAAGTTGAGGCAATTAGAAAAACGGTTGACATTCCTATTATACTAATGGGTTATTACAATCAGGTTTTACAATATGGAGCAGATTCCTTTTTTGAAAAAGCAAAAGCTGTTGGTGTTGATGGGTTTATCATTCCAGATTTACCATTAGAAACTTATGAAAACGATCACCAACAAAAAGTTGAAAGTTTAGGGTTGGATCTGATTTGCTTAATCACTCCACAAACAACAGATGAACGAATAAAATTAATTGATTCAAAAAGTTCAGGATTCTTATATGTTGTTTCTTCTTTTGCAATAACAGGTTCAAAAAGTGATATTCAGCAATCTCAAATCGATTATTTTAAACGAATAAACAATTTAGATTTAAAGAATCCTAAATTGATTGGTTTTGGAATTTCCGATAAAAAAACATTCGATACAGCTTGTCAATATGCTGAAGGAGCAATAATAGGAAGTGCTTTTATTAAGGCTCTTGAAGAAA
>CAJWVX010000164.1 GCA_913048175.1 uncultured Flavobacteriales bacterium
ATTTCTTCTATATCTATTCCAATCGATTGGATACTGTTTTTTCTAGAAACAGCTGCACCTATAATTGATTTACAATGACTAATAGAGCCTGTAAAACCACGAGGCCAAATTGGTTCTCCATCTGTCCCACGAGGAATTTCAAGGATTTCAGAGTCTAGGTAAACTAATGCTTTTTTAGCCAAAGTTCTTCCTATAGAAAATTCAACAAATCGATGTCTTGAAAATCCTTCGACTTGTCTATCTTCGTTAACAGTTAAAGGTTCAAAATCAGATTGCACATTTGTAAACAAGTACTTAATTTGAGAATCTTCTTGGTTAGTAAAGATGGGTAGGTAATTCATGCGTCACAAATTTAGTGTTTAGGTCTAAAAAATCATAAGAAATAATTGTTTTTGCTTAATAGTTAATTGGATGTTTTTATATGAGGTTCTACATAAAGTGATCGAATCAGTTATATATGGGTTTTTAGTGGTTGTTATGAAAAGCTATACTCTTTATATATTTATGATTTTGTTGGTTTATATCGATTTGGACTGAAAAGGTGAATTAATTATTAAGGAAAGATGACTGAAATTTTAAATGAAAATAAATTTGTTGCTGCACAGGGATAATAGTGTGTACATTTTAAGTGAGTAGAATTTTAAAAAGATTAAACTGGTAGTTTATTATGTTAAATTTAATGAGGATTTAAAACACATCTCAAACTGAATAGGAAGTTTGCTAAATTTAAGCCATAGCCTAATTAACTTAATCAAAACATTATGTTTGCTGCCCTTTAAGATGTCTGTTTTATCCATCTTATTTTCTTTAATTATGTTCTGTCTTAGAACTAATGTTATGTTAACTAGATAGATTTTAGCTACGTCCTTCATTTGAAAACCTGAAACATTTTTAAACTTTTTCGGTCGAAAGTCAATAGCAGAAACAAGAAAATCGGTAGCGAAATCGTGACCAAAAAGAAACCCCGCAATAAAACATCAATGTTTATGCGGGGTTTAGCGATTTGTTTGTGGGCCCACAGGGACTCGAACCCCGGACCACCTGATTATGAGTCAGGTGCTCTAACCAGCTGAGCTATAGGCCCATTCTAAATTGAATTAGAATTAGTTTGCAATTTTACGTATAAGTTGCCAATTACCCAACTATAAACTTTACTATTTTTATTAATTTTGTCTTTCTATGAAGTTAAAAGGAATAAAGAATATCATATTTGATTTAGGTGGAGTTTTATTGAACCTAAATTATAACTTAACTAAGCAAGCGTTTGTTAAGTTAGGAGTGCAAGATTATGACAGCCATTTTACACAGTCTAATCAAATTTCATTGTTTGATGCTTTCGAAACAGGTAAGATCTCAGAGGATGATTTTTTTGAGCAGCTCAGAATATTAACGGGAATTAATTTTTCTGAAGAAGAATTATTAACTGCTTGGAATGCAATGCTCTTGGATTTTCCAATCCAAAGAAAAGAGCTTCTATTGAATTTAAAAAAGGAGTTTAATGTTTCGCTGTTAAGTAATACTAACGAAACACATATAAGAGCGTTCACTAAAACAATTCAAAAAGATATTAGATTAGATTCTTTAGAACCTCTTTTTAATTCAGTGCATTACTCTAACGAGATTGGCTTCAGAAAACCCACTGAAGAGGCATTTAAGTATGTTTTAGAGCAAAATGGTTATGTTGCTAAGGAAACATTGTTTTTAGATGATTCTGCTCAGCATTTAGAAGGAGCTAAAAAGTGTGGGATTAGAACGATTCACGTTACTGATGTCCCTGTAGAGGTTTTATTTGCTGATTTCCTGACATAACTCAATCAAAACTCCATTAGTACTTTTGGGATGAAGAAAACAGACTAGTTTGTTGTCAGCACCTTTTTTTGGTTCATCATTTAAAACGATAAAACCTTCGGCTTTCATTCTGATCATTTCTAATTTAATATCATCTACAGCGTATGCGATGTGATGTATTCCTTCGCCTTTTCTTTCGATATATTTAGCAATAGCACTTTCAGGAGCTGAAGCTTCTAGTAGTTCTATTTTACTTTCGCCAACCTTAAAAAAAGAGGTAGAAACATTTTCGCTTTCTACAGTTTCAGTTTTGTAAGGAGGTTTACCAAATAGCTTTGTATAAACCTCGTTAGCAGCTTCTAAGTCTTTTACTGCTATTCCTATATGTTCTATTTTATTCATTTTTTCAAACAAAAAACCCCGCAAAAAGCGGGGTTAATTTTTTATGTGTTAAGCTTATTTCTTTACAAAAGTATCTGTTTTGTTATCGTAGTTTAAGTAATAGATGCCTTTCTTTAAGTTAGAAACGTCTACTTTTTCACCAAATCCTTTCTTTACAATATTTCCATAGCTATCGTAAACTTCAAATAAAGTTTCGCTAGTAAACATTACATCTACCTTAGCTTTAATTGGACTAAAAGTAATTTCACCAACAGGAGAAATAAATCTTGATGCTTGAGAATATCTTGGTTTACCAGAGTAATCAATTTGTTTTACTCTAAACTTGTTTTCACCTGAATGAGGGGTAATTTTAAATTTGTAGCTATTTTCTGCAATTGTTCCGTTTCCATCAACTTCACCTACTTTAATCCATTTGTTCCATCTAAATTGCTCAACAATAAAAGTCAACTTTCCTGTTTCACTTTTAGTAGTCCAATCAAAATCTCCTTCTTTAGATATTTTCATAGTGATAATCTCGAAAGTACTTTTTGGCTTAAGAACCTCTGGATTTAAAACCTTAGGCTTACAATCATCTTTATGTTTTATTTTTACAATTACTGGATCTCCAACTGTCATTTGAAAATTAGCAAAATCAATTTCAAAAGCACTTGAGTTAACCTCGTCAGTAGTTACTTCTCCGTTAATAGTTACTTCGAACGTACAAAAACCAACACCACTTCCTGCAAATGGGTTTTGAACGTATAAGTTTTTTCCTTGGTAATGCCCTTCTAAAACAATAACTCCGGTAGCATTAGTATTTAATGCGAAAAGAGTGATAAGTAGTCCAAAAAATATTTTTTTCATAGTAACTGTGTTAAACCAGTTTCGGTTAGTACCGTGCAATATTAAAACCTTATATCTGATTTTCAAAATTTATTTTACTTTTTATCGTAAAAAAAACAAGGTTAATCGAATCTGTTAAAAAAATAAAGCAACTTTAAAGATTAGGCCAAAATTGATTCCAAGACAAATATAGATAGGTTTTTTACAACAAAAAAATACTAATTTTGCTTTTTATTATAATCCTAAGAAAAGAACGAATGAAAAGAGTGAAAATTGCAGCGTTATTATCTGAACATCAGTTAGGTTCAGAGGTATTGATTAAAGGTTGGGTAAGGACATTTAGAAATAATAGTTTTATAGCGATTAATGATGGTTCTACTATTAATAATATTCAAGGCGTAGTTGATTTTGAAAAGGAAGAGAAGGAAGAGTTGAAAAGAATAACTACGGGTGCTTCTATTCAGATTGTAGGAGAAGTTGTAGAATCTCAAGGTGCTGGTCAGTCAATTGAAATTGTTGTTAAGTCATTCAAAATTTTAGGAGATGCTAATCCTGAAGAGTATCCTTTACAACCTAAAAAGCACTCTTTAGAATATTTAAGAGAAATTGCTCATTTAAGACCGAGAACAAACACTTTTGCAGCTATTTTGAGAGTTCGACATGCAATGACTTTTGCAATTCATGAGTTTTTTAATGATAGGGGATTCTGCAATGTGCATACACCTTTAATTACAGCTACGGATGCTGAGGGAGCTGGCGAAGCATTTCAGGTTACAACAATGGATTTGAAAAATGTTCCTTTAGATGAAAATAAGGAAGTTGATTACAAACAAGATTTCTTTGGAAAACATACGAGTTTAGCGGTTACTGGACAATTAGAAGCTGAATTAGCCGCCTTAGGGTTAAGTGAAGTTTATACTTTTGGGCCAACATTCCGAGCAGAAAATTCAAATACAACGCGTCATTTAGCTGAGTTTTGGATGATAGAGCCAGAGGTTGCTTTTGCAGATAACAACGATAATATGGACTTGGCTGAAGCGATGCTCAAGTATTGTGTTCAGTATGCATTAGATAATTGTAAAGATGATTTAGATTTCTTAAATAAAAGACTGCAAGATGAGGATAAATCTAAGCCACAACTAGAAAGAGCTGGAGATTTGTTTGAGAAATTAGAATTTGTTGCCAATAACGATTTTGAGCGTATTACTTATACTGAAGCGTTTGATATATTACGTAATTCGAAACCAAATAAGAAAAAGAAATTTAAGTTTTTGGTTGATGAATGGGGAATTGACTTACAATCAGAGCACGAAAGATTTTTAGTTGAGAAACATTTTAAGAAACCAGTTATTATTTCTGACTATCCAGCAAACATTAAAGCTTTCTATATGAAATTAAATGATGATGGAAAGACTGTTAAGGCTATGGATATTCTTTTCCCAGGAATTGGAGAAATTGTTGGTGGTTCTGAAAGAGAAGAAAGATATGATGTTTTAGAACAGAAGATTAAAGATCAAAATATACCAATGGATAGTGTTTGGTGGTATTTAGATACGCGTAAATTCGGTACTGTGCCTCACTCTGGATTTGGATTAGGTTTTGAACGTTTACTATTGTTTGTAACAGGGATGGGAAACATTAGAGATGTAATTCCTTTTCCAAGAACACCGAAAAACGCAGAATTTTAAATCCAAATTAAATTTTATTTATCTGGATAATTTTAGCCTATTCCCCAATAAAATTTGGAATTGATGTAAAGAGTGGATAAATTTGCACTTACGTTCTTTAAATGTAAATACTGAATTGACCGATAATCTTTGAGCTAAATACTCAATAATTATCTGTGCCGATTCGGCACTTATTAAGAAAGGTGGAGGGATTAGGCCCTACGAAACCTTGGCAACCAACTTTAAGTTCCGGTGAAAATCTGAATTGGAAAACCGGTGCCAATTCCTAATTCTGAAGTAATTCGGAAGAAGATAAAGTAGAGAAAGATATAATATTGAACCCTTCTACTTTTTAAGCAGAGGGGTTTTTTTATGATTTCTTTTTTGTCATTCCGATTGGAGCGATAGCGAAACAGAGGAATCTTTTGATTGGTATAGAATAATATAGATTATGAGTAATATAAAAGAAATATTAGCAGAAAGAATTTTGGTGTTGGATGGTGCCATGGGTACAATGATTCAACGTTATAAATTAGAAGAGAAAGATTTTAGAGGAGATGCTTTTTTAGATTCTGAAATTCCTTTACAGGGTAATAATGATTTACTTTCTATTACTCGTCCTGATATTGTTAAAGCAATACATGCCGAATATTTTGCTGCTGGAGCAGATATTGTTGAAACCAATACTTTTAGTGGAACAACTATCGCACAAGCTGATTATAAATTAGAGAAAGCTGTTTACGATATTAATTATCAATCAGCAAAATTAGCAAAAGAAGTTGCAGCAGAGTTTACTGCAAAAGAACCGAATAAGCCTCGGTTTGTTGCTGGAGCAATGGGTCCAACAAATAGAACTGCCTCTATGTCGCCTGATGTAAATGATCCTGGTTATAGGGCTGTTACTTTCGATCAGTTAGTGGAAGCATATAAAGATCAAACAAAAGGATTGATTGAAGGTGGAGTTGATTTGATTTTAGTAGAAACTATCTTTGATACATTAAATGCAAAAGCAGCGTTGTTTGCTATTGATACTTATTTTGAAGAAAGTGGAAAGAGCGTTCCAATTATGGTTTCTGGAACAATTACCGATGCTAGTGGAAGAACACTCTCTGGTCAAACAGTTGAAGCTTTTTTGATTTCTATTTCTCATATGGATTTGTTGAGTGTAGGATTTAACTGTGCTTTAGGAGCAAAACAATTAAGACCTCACATTCAAACAATAGCAGAGCGTACACCATTTTTTGTAAGTGCTTATCCAAATGCAGGCTTACCCAATGAGTTTGGAGAATATGATGAAGAAGCTCCAGAAACAGCAAATCAGGTGGAGGATTTTATCAAAGATGGATTAATTAATATTATTGGAGGTTGCTGTGGAACCACACCTGAACATATTGGGGCAATGGCAGAGGTTGCCGCAAGATATTCTCCTAGAGAAAAGAAACAAGAATCAGCATTACCCAATTTTAGTGGGTTAGAACCTTTATTGGTTCGTCCAGAAAGTAACTTTATAAATGTTGGTGAACGTACTAACGTTACAGGTTCTATCAAGTTTAAACGATTAATTAAAGAAGAGAATTATGAAGAGGCAATTTCTGTTGCATTAAGCCAAGTTGAAGGTGGAGCACAAGTTATTGATGTAAATATGGATGAAGGAATGTTGGAATCTGAAGAGGTGATGACTCGTTTCTTACACCTGATCGCATCTGAACCAGATATAGCGAAACTGCCTATAATGATTGACTCTTCTAAGTGGTCAGTTATTGAAGCAGGATTAAAATGTACACAAGGAAAATCTATTGTTAACTCTATATCTCTTAAAGAGGGAGAAGAAGTGTTTTTAGAAAGAGCTAAGCTGATTAAGCGATATGGTGCTGCAGCAATTATAATGGCCTTTGATGAGAAAGGACAAGCAGATTCGTATGAAAAACGAATTGCGATTTGTGAAAGAGCTTATAAATTATTGACAGAAAAATTAAATTTTCCAGCTCACGACATCATTTTTGATCCAAATATTTTAACGGTTGCAACCGGATTAGAAGAGCATAATAATTATGCAGTAGACTTTATCAATGCTACTCGATGGATTAAACAAAACTTACCTGGAGCATTGGTAAGTGGTGGCGTAAGTAATGTTTCATTTTCCTTTAGAGGAAACAATGTGGTGCGAGAGGCAATTCATTCGGCTTTCCTTTATCATGCAATAAAAGCAGGCATGGACATGGGAATTGTAAATCCAGGAATGTTGGAGGTGTATTCAGATATTCCAGCAGATTTATTGGTGTGTGTAGAGGATGTTTTATTGAATAGAAGAGATGATGCAACGGAGCGATTAGTCGATTTTGCAGAAACTGTTGGAGCAAAAAAAGTAGTAGAGGCAGCAACAAAAGAGTGGAGAAATGAATCTGTAGAAAGTAGATTGTCACACGC
>CAJWVX010000165.1 GCA_913048175.1 uncultured Flavobacteriales bacterium
CAGCATTGTTAATTAACACAATCTTATCAGCTCTTAATATTTGAGGAAATTGAAATTTCAAAACCTCCTCCATCTTACTCAAATCAACATTTGTGTGCTTGTATTGCTTGTGTTCAATCGAACTTGTTCTGGCTAGGCCATAAACGACATTAGACTCATCCTTTAACAATAAGTCCAACAAAGATTTTCCCAATCCCTTACTTGATCCTGTAATAATATAATAATTCATAATTACCTTAATGCTTTTGCTAAATCTCCAATTAAATCTTCAACATCCTCAACACCAACACTTAACCTAATTAAGGAATCTACAACCCCATTTCTTTCTCTTTCTTCTTTCGGAATTGCTGCATGCGTCATTGTAGCTGGATGACCTATTAAAGACTCTACACCTCCTAAAGATTCAGCCAAAGCAAAAATAGTTACCCTATTAAGAACATTTAATGCATCCTCTAACTTGTTCCCAACCATATTAAAAGAAACCATACCTCCATAACCTCTCATTTGCTTTTTGGCAACAATATGATTTGGATGATCTTCAAACCCTGGCCAGTAAACATTATCAACTTTAGGATGATTTTTTAAGAAATTTGCCACTTCAGAACCATTTTCGCAATGTCTTTGTACTCTTAAATGTAAAGTTTTAATTCCTCTCAGGACTAAAAAAGAATCTTGAGGACCACAAACCGCTCCACTACTATTTTGGATTCTATAAATTTCATCAGCAATTTTATCATCATTGCAAATTAACGCTCCCATAACAACATCTGAATGACCTCCCAAGTATTTTGTTACAGAATGCATAACAACATCCGCTCCTAAATCTAAAGGGTTTTGTAAATAAGGCGTAGCAAATGTGTTATCAACTGCGAGCATACAATTATTTGCCTTAGCCAAACTACTTACCTCCTCAATATCAATAATATTCATCATTGGATTGGTTGGTGTTTCTACCCAAATAATTTTTGTTTTTTCATTTATTTTAGCTTTAATCTCAGAAGTATCTGCCATAGATACAAAATGAAACTTTATACCATATTTTTCAAAGATAGTTGTAAAAATACGATAAGACCCTCCATATAAATCACTTGTGGAAATAACCTCATCACCTGGATTTAAAATTTTCATTAAACAATCCATTGCAGCCAACCCAGAACCAAAACAAGCACCATGCTTTCCGTTTTCTATTGCAGCTAAATTTCGCTCTAAAGCATGTCTTGTTGGATTTTGAGTTCTAGAATATGCATAGCCTTTATGATTACCTACCCCATTTTGAACATAAGTTGATGTTTGGTATATTGGCGTCATTATAGCACCTGTTGCAGAATCATATTCCAACCCAGCATGGATCGCTTTAGTTCCAAATTTCATGTTTTTTTCATTTTGCATAACCTTGTTATTTTGAGATTATTAAAAGTAATTATTATCTGGATAGTTATTCAATAATCTTTTAGGAATTCAAACTCAACAAAAATGTAGTACTATATTAAAAGTTACGCAAGCAACCATTTAAGTTTATTTTGAGTCTATTGTGATACACAAATGAATTAATTATGAAAAAAATACTTTTCACCATCTTAATTACTGGAATATTTTCTGTTCAAGCACAGGTTAAAAAAGTTCTATTTATAGGGAATAGTTACACTAGCGTAAACAGCCTTCCATCATTAGTTAAGAACATTGCCTTAAGCTTTGGCGATACAATGCTTACTGATCAGAATACTCCGGGTGGACAGCAATTAGTTCAACATGTAGTAAACGCTACAACACTTTCAAAAATTTCATCTCAAAACTGGGACAATGTTGTTATTCAGGAACAAAGTCAAAAACCTTCTTTCTCACCTGGTCAAGTAGCAACGGATGTTTACCCTTATGCTGAAATTTTATGCGACTCTATAAGATCAAATTATTCATGCTCAGAACCAGTTTTTTATATGACTTGGGGAAGAAAAAATGCTGACTCTGGACCTTGTGCAAATGGACTGATGACTTCATGTACCTATGAAGGAATGCAACAAAGATTAAGAGAAAGCTATATGGAAATGTCTGCAGACAATAATGCTACCACTTCTCCTGTGGGAGTGGCATGGAAAAATGTTAGAGATAGCTTTCCAACTATTGAGCTTTATACTGGAGATGAAAGTCATCCAAGTATTTACGGAAGTTATTTAGCAGCTTGTGTATTTTACGCTACGCTTTACCAGAAATCACCGATAGGTTCAACATCTGTGCCAATAGGAATTGGCACAGCTGATGGGTTTTACTTGCAAACTGTAGCTTCTTATACTGTTTTAGATAGTATGCCTTTATGGAGAATAAACGCAAATAAACCTATTGCTGATTTTAATTACACCGTTAATACAAGTAACGGAAATGTAGCTTTTACAAATTCATCAACTAATGACCTAACTTATGAATGGACTTTTGGAGATGGTAATACAAGTACTTTAGAAAGCCCTAATCATACCTACTCAGGTGGTAATAACACGTACAATGTTGAATTCATTGTATATTCTATCGATAGTTGTTTTTCTGATACAATTACGCAAATAATAAATATTTCAGCTACAGGAATTCAGAGCTATAAAAACACCAATAACGCAATTATATATCCTAACCCTGCTAAAGATTTTATTCAGATTAAAACAAATTTAGAATACAATTCTGTCTATATCATTGATGTTACAGGCAAAACTATAAAACAATTTAATTCTCTATCTAAAATTGATATTACAAGTTTATCTAAAGGAATTTACTTTATCAAGTTAATTGGAGAAGAGATTCTTGAAGTTAAGAAGTTTATAAAAGAATAATGTAACATTTTTTATTAATTAAGTTTCCCTATCAAGTTGAGAATAAAAATATATTTAGCGTTAACCAAAATAAATGCTAAATGTGATAGAACTTCATCACCATTAACATAAAAAAAAGGTGTAATTTTCAGAAGCAGGACTTTCAATTGTAATCTGTCTGAATGCTTCACAGTCATTATTTTTCTATAAAATTAAGTGTTAATTTTACTCTTATAAAGACTAACCTATGAAGACCTTTAAAACAATTTGTTTACTTATAGCCTTGTCAGGAGCTTTTAATCAGGCATATACTCAAACATCAGTTGCAAGACAATGGAATGACGTGTTACTAGAAGCTATAAGAAAAGATTATGCAAGACCAACAATTCACGCTAGAAATCTACATCACGTTTCAATAGCAATGTATGATGCTTGGGCGGTCTATGATTGTAATGCTTTCACTTACTTTCTTGGAGATACCGTAGGGAATTATTATTGTCCTTTTAATGGGATCACAATACCAACCAATACTGATTCAGCCCAAAATGAAGCAATAAGCTATGCTGCATACCGAATATTAAGCCATAGGTTTAAAAATTCTCCTGGACAGAATATTTCAATACCTAAATTTGACACATTATTCTTTAATTTGGGGTATGATTCAACATTTACTTCCGTAGATTATTCGATGGGTTCTCCAGCTGCTCTTGGGAATTATATAGCAAAGAAAATAATTAACTTTGGTCTTCAAGATAATTCTAATGAACAAGGGTTGTATGCCAATCAATTCTACACCCCCAGTAACCCAACATTACTTCCTGCAGTCTCAGGAAACCCGAATATTACAGACCCAAACCGTTGGCAACCTTTGTCGTTAGATGTTTACATTGACCAAAGCGGAAACACTCTTCCCTTTTCTACTCCAGAGTTTTTGAGTCCGGAATGGGGAACAGTCACACCATTTGCCTTAGTTGATTCTAACTTAACAATTCATACAAAAAACAACAATGATTATTGGGTATATCACGACCCAGGCCCCCCAGCCTTGATAGACACATCTGGCTTAGACACATTATCTGATGAGTATAAGTGGGGATTTTCGTTGGTTTCAATATGGTCTAGTCACCTAGATCCTAATGATACTACAACCTTAGATATTTCTCCGAAATCAATTGGAAATGTCCAATCGTACCCAACCGACATTGTTGGTCTGCGTAACTTTTATGATTATGAACAAGGTGGAGATATTGGTACAGGACATTCTCTAAATCCATCTACAGGACTATCCTATGATACGAATTTTGTATCTCGAGGTGATTATAGTCGAGTATTAGCAGAATTCTGGGCTGATGGTCCAGACTCAGAAACTCCTCCGGGACATTGGTTTACTTTACTAAATAATGTTGCCGACCATTCAGCATTTTCAAAACAGTTTAGGGGTGTTGGTGATACTTTAAGTGATCTTGAATGGGATGTAAAAGCATATTTCACCCTTAGTGGAGCGCTACATGATGCAGCTATTGCGGCTTGGGGAATTAAAGGTTGGTATGATTACCTCAGACCTATTTCTGCCATTCGTTATATGGCAGATAAAGGACAATGTAGTGACACCTCGTTAATGTCGTTCAACAAAAATGGAATACCTTTAGTAAATGATTATATAGAATTAGTTCTACCTGGTGACATTCTTGCTGGATCAGGAAACATCAATGTAGGTAAGATTAAACTATACGCTTGGAAGGGCCCTGACTACATTATTGATCCAAATACTGATATAGCTGGTGCTGATTGGGTTTTAGCAGAAAATTGGTGGCCTTATCAACGTCCAACATTTGTCACCCCTCCTTTTGCTGGTTATATTTCTGGACATTCCACCTTTTCAAGAGCTGCGGCAGAGATTTTAACACTTTTCTCAGGCGATCCTTTTTTCCCTGGTGGAATGGGCCAATTTTTAGCAAAAAAAGATAGCTTTTTGGTTTTTGAGAAAGGTCCAAGTGAAGATGTTTTATTGCAATGGGCAACTTATAGAGATGCATCTGATCAATGTAGTTTATCTAGAATTTGGGGAGGCATCCACCCTCCTGTTGATGATATACCAGGTAGACTTATAGGTGAAAAAATAGGCGTAAATGCATTTAATTTTGCAGAAAATTATTTTACTGGAAAGTATGCTAATACTACAGATATAACTTCTTGTGATAACTTTACCTCTCCTAGCGGAAAGGTATGGAGTACGACTAACACTTACACCGATACCATTCCAAATAACCTATGTAATGACAGTATAATTACGATTAACCTTCATATTTTGAATAGCTCAACAGCAACAGACATTAGAGCTTCATGCGATTCATTAATTTGGATAGATGGAATTACATACTTCACAACTAACAATACTGCAACACACACTTTAACTAATTATGTTTCTTGCGACTCTTTAGTAACACTTAATTTAAGTATCATTACTACAATAGATACAAGTATAAATCAAACAGGAAACACTTTATCCTCTAATCAAACTGGAGCTAACTATCAATGGGTAGATTGCAATAATAGTTTTACTCCTATTTCGGGAGAAATAGGTGAAGATTATACACCAACATCATCTGGTTTATACGCTGCTATAATACAAGCGGGAAATTGTATTGACACTTCAACCTGTGTTAATTTAATAATTAGTGACATTTTTGAAAACTCAATTGATGAAACAACTCAAATCTACCCTAATCCTGCCAAAAATTACATCCAAGTTAAATCAAACTTAACACTCAAATCAATAGTAATTACTGACATTACAGGAAAAACTGTTAAATCAATAAATTACAAAACGCAGATTAATATTGATCATTTATCAAAAGGTGTTTACATCATCAAGTTAATTGGAGAAGAAAAAACTATTGTACGAAAGTTTATAAAGGAATGAAACTTATTTTCTTAACATAAAAAAGCCTCCCGAAATAATTCGGGAGGCTTTTTTTATTACTTAAGTTTCCTCGTCAAGCTAAGAATTAAATAAGATCAACTATCAATCTTTGCATATTTGGCATTATCCTCAATAAACGCTCTACGTGGCGGAACATCATCCCCCATTAACATAGAGAAAGTATGATCTGCAGAAGCAGCACTTTCAATTGTAATCTGTCTTAATGTTCTAAATTCTGGATTCATTGTAGTATCCCACAACTGATTTGCATTCATCTCACCAAGCCCCTTGTAACGTTGCACATGAACACTTGATTCTTTACCTGCACCTTGCATACCTTTAATGGCTAATAGTCGCTCTTCTTCACTCCAACAATACTTTTGCTCTTTCCCTTTCTTCACTAAATAAAGTGGTGGAGTAGCTATATAAATATGTCCTCTCTCTACCAACTCATACATATGACGAAAGAAGAAAGTTAAAATTAACGTTTCAATGTGAGATCCATCAACATCAGCATCACACATAATAATTACTTTATGGTATCTAAGTTTTTCAGTATTTAATGCTCTAGCATCTTCCTCTGTTCCAACTCTTACCCCTAAAGCAGTATAAATATTCTTGATTTCTTCGTTTTCAAAAATCTTATGATGCATTGCTTTCTCAACATTCAAAATCTTACCCCTTAATGGCATAATTGCTTGAAACTTTCTATCTCTACCTTGCTTTGCTGTTCCACCTGCAGAATCTCCCTCGACTAGGTACACTTCACATTCTGCTGGATCTTTAGAAGAACAATCAGAAAGCTTACCTGGTAAACCAGAACCTGTCAACACATTCTTACGCTGCACCATTTCTCGTGCCTTACGTGCGGCATGACGAGCAGTTGCTGCTAAAATTACTTTTTGTACAATTTGTTTCGCATCATTTGGATTCTCTTCCAAATAATTCTCTAACATTTCACTTACTGCCTGACTAACAGGTGCGGTAACTTCTCTGTTTCCTAATTTTGTTTTTGTTTGACCCTCAAACTGAGGTTCTTGAACTTTTACTGATACAATTGCTGTTAATCCTTCTCTAAAATCATCTCCAGAAATTTCAAACTTTAACTTTGTAAGCATACCAGAAGCATCTGCATATTTTTTCAAAGTATTAGTTAATCCTCTTCTAAATCCAGATAAGTGAGTACCACCTTCGTGCGTATTAATATTATTAACGTAAGCGTGAATGTTTTCAGCATAAGAAGTGTTATAAATCATAGCAACCTCAACAGGTATACCATTCT
>CAJWVX010000166.1 GCA_913048175.1 uncultured Flavobacteriales bacterium
GAGTTATTTAAAAAAATATTATTGGGTAGTAATTACCTTAAGCTTACCAACCATTTTTTGTCCAAATCTATCTGCTCAAAACACTGCAGGTAAATTTGGTTTAGAAATTACTAAGGCTAAAATTGGTATTAATGGCGGTCCATACAGGGGTAGAACTCCTGAAACAGATGGACTATTTAATCAAGGTTTTGCAGTTATAGGTCAAGTATACTTTCCCATACAATGGTCTGCAGATTATCAAAGAAACTTCTCAGATTCTAATACTATTTCTAACGAATATAATAACCGTGTCTTTTTAATAAGGCCTTCTGCCCTTTTTCATTTTGTTGATAATGGTAGTATTGCTATGGGAGCTGGTTTACAATTCAGTTTTCTAATTACGAAAGATTTTTATTTAGAATATCAAATAGCTGGAGTTTATCTAGAAGCGACTAAGGCAGCTTCGCCAGATTTAAACAGTGGTTTTAATCTACACCACACTATTTCTATCAGCAAACCAATCAATAGGCATTTTTCAATAGCAACAAGCCTCATTCACATCTCTGGTGCTGGAATTGATAAAGGAGTAGTTTCCAATCAAGATGTTATTACTCTAGGAATCAAGTGGAACTTATAATAGCAATAAAGTAAAAGCCCGTAATAAATAATTATTACGGGCTTTTATATATTGTATATTTTTAAAAAAAATTATGCTTCAATATCTTCCATAATATCTTCAGTTAATCCTGTAGTAGAAAAACCTCCATCATGAAATAAATTCTGCATTGTAACATATCTTGTTAAATCAGAAAACATAGTAACACAGAAATTAGCACAATCCAATGCTGGTGCATTCCCTAAAGGAGAACATTTATGTGCAAAATTATATAAAGAACCAAACCCTTTTATTCCACCACCTGCAGTTGTCTTAGTAGGTGATTGAGAAATAGTATTCACTCTTACTTTATTATCTTTTCCGTAATAATAACCAAAAGTTCTTGCTATGGATTCTAGTAATGCTTTTGCATCCGACATATCATTATATCCAGGAATAGCCATTTGAGCTGCAATAAATGAAAGTGCTAAAATAGAACCCCACTCATTCATAATATCCTTTTGCTTAGCTATTTGCATTACTCTATGAAAAGATATTGCAGAAATATCCATTGCCTTATGATAGAAATCATAGTTTGCATCAGTGTAATGAATCTTTTTTCTCACATTAATTGACATTCCAATTGAATGTAATATGAAATCCAATTTACCAAACTTTTCTTCAGCAATTTTAAAAAGATTCTCTAAATCTTCCATCGAAGTAACATCCGCAGAAACAACTTCTGAGCCAGTAGCTTCAGCTAATTTATTTAACTCACCCATTCTTAATGCTACAGGAGCATTTGTTAAAATAAACTCTGCTCCTTCTTCATGAGCTCTCTCTGCAACTTTCCATGCAATAGAGTCCTCATTAAGTGCTCCGAAAATAATTCCTTTTTTACCTTTTAAAAGATTGTATGACATATAAGATATTGTTGTTTTTCTAATTGCAAATATAACAGAATATTAAATCTATTACTTTATTTACACCTACTTTTTATTGTATTTTTTAAAAATGCCTAGGTTATGTCCCTAACTCTTACCACATTTCTAGCCAGTTAACCTAAAGTATCAGCTTTTATAGGTAGGCAGCAACACGTTAAACGAACTATAAAGAATAAAGTATTAAAGTATTAAAGTAAAGAGTGACTAAAAGTGTCTTTTTTATCTTTTTTTACAAAAAAAATAGTACTACTTAACTACTAATTTTCAAATAAAACTTCTATAAATTCAGTAATGAAATAGCATTTTCCTTTGCTGCATCACTCATTTTTTCTCCACTAAGCATTTTGGCTAATTCATCAATTCGTTCTGCTTTATTAAGAACAATTAAAGAGGTCACTGTTTTTTCATCAATATTCTCCTTATAAATTTTAAAATGATGCTCTCCTTTAGCAGCAACCTGTGGTAAGTGAGTTATCGAAAGCACTTGCATTTTAGTGCTCATTTGCCTCATAATACTTGCCATTTTATCTGCAATATCTCCAGATACCCCAGTATCTATCTCATCAAATACAATTGATGATAACTTATTATTTTTAGCAAGTATAGATTTGATAGTTAACATTAATCTAGATAATTCTCCACCAGATGCTGCTTTTTTTAGTTCCTGAAGCTCCACACCTTTATTAGCAGAGAACATAAAAGTTATCTCATCAATACCATTAAAATTTAATTCCGTAAGTTTTTGGTGTTTAACATTAAATTCAGCATCAGCCATACCAAGATGGCTTAAGTTTTTAGTTACCTCAATACACAAATTATCAAAAGCCGCAACTCTCTTTTTAGAGATTAACTCTGCCTGACTCATTAAATCTTTATGTTGCGCTGTAACTTTCTTACTTAATTGAATTACCTGAGCCTCATAGGAACTAATATCCGAAAGACTTAAGCTTAAGCTGCTCAATAAATCTAAAATTTCTTGAGTTGATGAAACGTTATGTTTTTGTTCTATTGAAAATATTTTACCTATTCGGTCATTCAGATAAGTAAGGTTTTCTGGATTAAAGTTAAGATTTCCATTACATTGTTCCACCTCAGTTGCAACGTCTTCTAACTCAAGAACAATACTATTTAATCTTTCATATATAGAATTATAGACAGGAGAGCATTTATTAATCTTAGTAAAAGAATTTAAAATATTTTTTAATTCACTCAATAAACTCTTATCAGAATTAACTAATGCATTTTCAGAATTTTCTAAGACTGATTTAATTTCTTCAGCATTATTAATTAATTCTAATTCCGCTTCTATTTTTTCTTTTTCGTTAGGTTTAAGGTTTAAATCTTCAATTTCATTTACTTGAAAAGAAATATAATCTACATCTGCTTTGGCCTTATTTGCTTTTTCTGTTAGCTCCTTTAGTTCTTTATTTACTGATAAATAAACATCATATTTATTTCGATAAGAATAAAGTGGTTTATCAAGACCAACAAAGGCATCTAAAACTCCTATTTGAAACTTACTATCCTGAACTTGTAATGTTTGATGTTGAGAGTGAATGTCAATTAATTGAACAGTCAGTTCCTTTAAAACTGATAAACTAACTGGTGTATCATTTATAAATGCTCTACTCTTACCTTTAGCACTTATTTCTCTTCTAATTATATTGGAGGATTCGTAATCCAATTCATGTTTATCGAAGAAACTAATATAACGCTCTTTATCAAAATCAAATTCACCTTCAATAATACACTTCTTCTCTTTATTGTTTAAAACCGAAGTATCTGCCCTTTGTCCAAGAATTAATGATAATGCTCCAAGTAAAATTGATTTGCCAGCACCCGTTTCTCCAGTTATAACAGTAAATCCTTCATTAATTGAAAGCTCAAGCTGTTCAATAATAACGTAGTTGTGAATTGCCAAATGCTTTAACATCTATTTCCCTTTAGTAATTTTTTCATACTTACTTATATTTGTAGGATCAATCTTATTAAGTAAATTGGTTATTTCTGCTTTTTCTTTGGATAATCCTTCTACAAATAAATCTACGATTTCATTAGATTTAGAATTGAAAAATATTTGTAATTGAAAGCCACCTGGCTTTCGATTATAAACCTGCTCTAACTGTTTTAATGACTTCAAAACGGAAGCCCTCCCAACGACAACATTTTTTGCCATCATATCAAAACCAAGCCTATGGTATTCATAAAAACAATCTCTTAATGCTGCATAATTTTGATGCAACATATTTTCTGCAAACCAATATCTATTTCTTTCGCCTTCAAAAGCTTTCCAACCTGACTGCTGAGCCCCTTGAGCACTGGTTACAATTGCTTTAGCATTTTGAAAATATTTTGTACCGCCTTTCTTCGAAAAAGAATCATAATCTAATCCAATTATAATATTTGCATAATAGGCCAATACTGAAGTTAAGTTTGATATGAAGTTACCTTCAGAATACTCTAATGGATCAAATTCATTGAATTTAAAATCCATCTCTTTATCTAAATGATTTAAAGTAGTTGTAGGATATGAAGTGTTATACACTGGCCGTCTAGATTGAACTTGAATTGTAGCCTTAAACTCATTAGTAGAAACCTGTTCCGTAATATTAATTAACACTGTACACTCTATTCTTTCTGTATTTTGATAAACATTATTAGTCCATTTTTTTGAATTCATAAATTCAGAAATGGATCTTTGCATCGCTTCAAAAATACTTTTATCAGATCCTTGAATTTGACTAGCGTTAATTTGAACGTTACACATTAATTCCTGAGCATTAACTCTAGAGTAAATTATGAATGCAATAACAACTAATATGATTTTAACTAAGGATTTCATTCTATTTAAGTAAAGATATGATTTTATTAAAAATATCTGATGCTACATCTGATTTAGATTTTAACTCATATTCCTCAATTTTATTGTACTTATCAATAATTGAAATTTGATTTGTCTCATGTCCAAAACCAGCTCCTTTGTTTTTTAATGAGTTTAATACTATAAAATCTAATTTTTTCTTTTCTAATTTAGATTTAGCATTTTCTATTTCATTGTTTGTTTCAAGAGCAAAACCTACTAACAATTGATTTTCTTTCTTAATTAAACCAACAGAGGCTAAAATATCAGAAGTTGATTTTAGTTTAATTTGTAAGGAATTATCTTGTTTCTTTATTTTTTCAGAATTAACAAACTCAGGAGTATAATCTGCTACTGCTGCAGCCATAATAATAATATCTGATGTTTCTTGATGGTTATGAACTGCTTCATACATTTGTTTTGCAGAACGCACATCTACTAATTTAATTGACTTACTCGAAATTAAATTGGTAGGCCCAGATACTAAAGTTACATTCGCACCCAATTTCACTGCTTTTTCAGCTAATTCATAGCCCATTTTACCAGAAGAATTATTACCAATAAAACGAACTGGATCAATCTGTTCATAGGTAGGACCTGCAGTTATTAACACTTTTTTTCCTGTTAATAAGAGTCCTTCTTTTAAATGATTTTCTATTTGGATTATGATATTTTCAGGTTCCTCCATCCTACCTTTCCCAACTAATCCGCTTGCTAACTCACCTTCTTTAGCATCTATAATTATATTTCCATTAGAAATAAGTTCCTTAAGATTTTTTTTTGTAGACTGATGTTTATACATATCTAAATCCATAGCCGGAGCTACAAAAACTTGACACTTGGCAGATAAGTACGTTGCCATCAATAGGTTATCACAAAGACCATTAGCCATTTTACCAATAGTATTAGCTGTTGCAGGAGCTATAACAAGTATATCTGCCCACAAACCAAGGTCAACATGATTCGTCCACTCACCTGTTTCATCATCTGAAAATACTGAATGAACAGGATTTCCAGAAAGAGTAGATAAAGTTAAAGGTGTTACAAATTCTTTAGCATCAGGAGTCATTACCACTTGAATGTTGGCTCCTGATTTTTTAAACAATCGAACAAGATTTGCGGTTTTATATGCTGCAATTCCTCCCGTTACACCAAGAAGAATATTTTTACCGCTAAACATTATTGAAAAATATTATTCTCCAGCTTCCTCTTTAGAATCGGAAGGTTGTCTGAAATAAACCTTATCCTCTAAAAATTCTTTTAATGCCATAGCATTAGTTTTAGGAAGTCTTTCGTAAAACCTAGAAATTTCTATTTGCTCTCTATTTTCAAAAACCTCTTCTAAATTATCTGTAGTTGATGCAAACTCATTTAATTTACCAATTAACTCTTCTTTTAAATCAACAGCTATTTGATCCGATCTTTTAGATACAACAACACAAGATTCGTAAATGTTACCAGTTACTTCCTCTATCTCATTCATGTTTCTAGTTACAGTACTAGTCTCTGCATTTGTGTTTTTAAAGTTCATCTATTAATTTTTTAATTAAAATCGTTTCTCATTTCGCTCACTTTTGTAAAAATGTTTTGAGCTTCTTTTAAATATTCACTATCTTTATAAGCGTCTACAAAGGTATAATAAGCTTCAATAGTATTGTCAATTCTTTCCATCTTTTTTTTCTTTATACTATTTTCTGCCAAAAGAAAGTGAGATTTAAGGGTTAAAAAAGTCAATTCTTCTCTATATCTAGTTTCTGGAAAATCTAATAAAGTATTACTCATCGCAATGATAGCAGCTTTAAATTCGAATACTTTATAATATTGTTTGGAATTAAAATATGATTTCTCCTCTAGCTTAGCCCTCAATTTATCCATTAAAGTATTACTAGAGTCTACTAATTCTGCTTGCGGATAAGTATTAATAAATAATTGAAGAGCATCAATTCCTCCTATAGTTTCTGTCGCATCTAAAGTTGGTGTGGGAGAAAGTAAATACTTTGAGTAGGCGTGCATGAATAAAGTTTCTTCAGCATGTTTGCTTAAAGGATATGTAACCGAAAACTTTTTAAAGTGGTATGAAGAAGCATACAATAAATTTAATTGATAGTTACAATAGCAATAAGAATAATATACCTCTTCTGCTCTATCTGTACCTCTAAACAAGGGGATTAACTCTTCAAATAGTGCCATTGCTCTATCGTACTTTTCATCCTCGTAATATTTTACGGCTGCAATGTATTTTGCATCCATATCAGAACTTTTCAATAATTTCTGATATTTACTGCATCCAGCAGATAGCACAGCGATTAAAACAACTACAAAACCCCATTTTTTTAACATTCCGCAAATATAAGATTAACTTATTACTATTTAATTAGCTTAAACGTTAAAAGTTGTGAATTATTTAATCTTTAATTTTTCGAAAAAAGGCAATTAAAAATCGTTTATCTTTTGATTGGTAATATTGAATTTTTT
>CAJWVX010000167.1 GCA_913048175.1 uncultured Flavobacteriales bacterium
TTAAACGAACAAACTCAAAACATAAATTATCTTCGCTGAAAAATCAAATTCAGGTGGCTTAGCTTTTCAAGACACATTCTTTTTCGTGAAAACTCAAAAACGTGCTTTTCAAGATTTGATCTCGTCAACAGTTTAATAACCTCGAAAAGCTATTTATAAAATTGTAAATCAAAACACCACATTTATTAGTTGAATTTACACACACTCCCAAGGTGATGGTAAAAAATTGTTTAGAATGGCAACAAAAGAAAACCTTAATTTTACGACCTAATGGCGAAACAAGGCAAAAATAAAAACGGAAATAACAAAGCAAAACACAACAAGTTACTAGCTCAAAAAGCCAATAAGAAGAAAACTGAACAAGAGGCCAATAAAAAACGATTAAAAGAGATTCTTAATAAAGCAAAAGGATAATCCTACTTCGGATACTCAATCCTAACATGATAAATGTTCATTAACTTCTTAATGAACATCTTCTTAATCAAAGTAACATCATTAAAAGTAATGTTGGTATTGATAAATTGATTTTCTGCCACTTGAGAACTAATAATTCCCTCCACTAAATTTGTAATAGAATCATTGTCATAAACCTTTAAACTACGAGAAGCTGCCTCAACAGAATCGGCCATCATTAAAACTGCTGTTTCTTTAGAATAAGGAATTGGACCTGGATACTGAAACAACTCTGTAGGAACTTCTTCGTCAGGATTTTCATTCTTAAACATTCTTAAAAAGTACTGTGTTTTTGTAGTTCCGTGATGTGTTCTTATAAAATCAATTATTTGCTCTGGCAACTTATGTTCTTTAGCCAATTCAATTCCTCTAATAACATGATCAATAATAATACCAGCACTTTCTTCATAGCCTAATTCATCATGAGGATTAACTCCTGATTGATTCTCAATAAAATACGCTGGTGCCATCATTTTACCAATATCATGATACAAAGCTCCTGCTCTTACTAATAAGGGATTACCCCCTATTTCTCTAATACCCTCTTCTGCCAAATTAGAAACCTGTAATGAATGCTGAAATGTACCTGGTGCCTTAAGATTCAACTCTCTTAATAAACTATTATTCGTATCAGAAAGTTCTAATAAAGTTACATCAGAAATATATCCGAAAAGTTTCTCAAACAAATAAATTAAAGGGTAAGTTAACAAAGTAAATCCGGCTGCCATTCCAAATGATCCAAAAACATGATAAGGTATAGCTTCAAAAACGCCTCCTTGCAATAAGAAAAATCCTAAGTATGAAATAGAAAACACTATAAAAATTATAGTTGCTGTATAAAACAATTCTGCACGCTTATTTACATTTAACACAGTAAATAGCATTATAATTCCTGTAATAGATTCTAATAAAATAAACTCGAAAGGATTTGGAACAATAAAACTGATAATAAAAATTGAAATCACATATATAAATAGCGCCAATCTATTTCCAAAAAAGGTTCTTATCAATAAAGGAATTATAAAATAAGGAATTGCATAAACACTTACTCCTTCAAATTTTAAAATTAGAGCCGTAAAAGCAACAAACCCAACAACAATAATCGTTATAAATCCAACATCTACATTGTTGTTATATACATTTATACTGATGTTTTTTAGAAAAATAAAGATCGAATAAAACAACAGAAACACAACTATTATTTGACCAATAATTATCCATATTGATTGATTTGAATCACCCAGTTTTGATTCATATTCAGTTTTTAACGACTCTATAATAGCAAATTTTTCTTCTGTTACTAATTCTCCTTTCGATATAATTTTTTCCTTTTCGTAAACACCACCTTTTACTAAAGAGATATTGTTTAATTCATTTTCTAAATCTTTTTCAGATAACTCTCTGTTATACTTTATATTTTGTTGAATTGTATTTTCTATTCCTAAAAGTAAAAAATCAGGATATGAAACTTTTGCCTCTTTTAAGCTTTCTTGAACAAAGTTGTAAGCAGATTTTATCGTATAAAGATCTCCTAAAAGAACATCTTCCCCTACATTGTTCTCATCCATTATTAAAACAGAGTATCCCTTTCCTTTCCCATCTAATTCATCAACTACATCAATTACACCTATGGTATAAATTGAATCTAAATAAAATACTCCTTGCTGGTAAACGGCTTCTTTTAATGGTATTTGTAAAGAATCCTTCCAGTTCTTATTTACCCATTTTTTAAAACTTATAGTTACCTCTTTTTGTATTCTCTTATTTGTATTAAAATAAAATAGAAGCTGTTCTGAGATCTGTTGTCTTTCAACAATTAATTCATCTTCCGTTTTACTAATAGCGAAATCAAATGGGGCCAATAGATCTTGATGAACCCAAGGTTTACTTTTTTGAAATTCGTATTTAAATTTTGCCTCTTTAGGAAAAAGAAGCACAACCAAAGTAATGGCAACAAAAAACAATATAACCTTAAAAATAAGCTCATGTTTATTTCGAATATTATCTATAAAATTGTTAGCCATATTGCTTTAATAATAAAATACTGTTGGCGAATTTACTCATTTGTTTATTGTTATTTCTAACCACTTAAATAATTAGATTGAAACGCAAAGAGTGCAAAAGTTTTAAGCTAAGTTCGCTAAGAATTTTCAACTCTTAATTTAATAGTATAAAGTTTTTTCTTCTTTTCTCTGCGAATATTTTCTTTAAATTCTTTGCGGTTAGTTCTGTTATTTTTTCAATCTAAAGAAGCTTTAGTCACAAGTTTCTTACTCAATACGAATAAAGCTATAAACTTAAAGTTAAAATAATTAACTTCGTGCTCAGAAAAATATAAAAACTAAGACATGAAAGAAGTATATATCGTATCAGCAGTAAGAACACCAATAGGAAGCTTTTTAGGAAGTTTATCTACTGTTTCTGCTCCAATGTTAGGAGCTGCTGCAATTAAAGGAGCTATTGAAAAAGCTAACATCTCTGTTGATGTTGTTGATGAAGTATTTATGGGAAATGTATTGCAAGCAAATGTTGGTCAGGCACCAGCCAGACAAGCTGCGATATTTGCTGGTTTGAATACTAGTGTTCCTGCTACTACAATTAATAAAGTTTGTGCTTCAGGTATGAAATCTATTTCTTTAGGCGCTGCTTCTATTATGACTGGTGATAACGATTGCGTTGTTGTTGGTGGTATGGAAAACATGAGTCTGGTTCCTCATTACATGAATGCTAGAACATCTACAAAATTAGGAGATGTTAAGATGATTGATGGAATGGTTAAGGATGGTTTAACTGATGTTTACAACAAGGTACATATGGGTGTTTGTGCTGAAAAATGTGCAACTGAAAAAAACATTTCTAGAGAAGAACAAGATGCTTTTGCAATTGAATCTTACAAAAGATCTGCAGCCGCTTGGGATGCTGGAAAATTTAACGAAGAAATAGTTCCTGTAGAAGTGCCACAAAGAAGAGGTGATGCAATTATCGTAAATAAAGATGAAGAATACAGTGCTGTTAAGTTGGAAAAAATTCCAACTTTACGTCCAGTATTTGATAAGGCAGGAACAATAACGGCAGCTAACGCTTCTACATTAAATGATGGTGCCTCTGCACTTATTTTAATGAGTAAAGAAAAAGCTGAAGAATTAGGTGTTAAAGCTATTGCTAAAATTGTGAGTTATGCTGATGCAGCTCATGAGGCAGAATGGTTTACTACTGCTCCATCATTAGCTGTACCAAAAGCACTAAAGAAAGCAAATTTAAGTACTACTGATGTTGATTACTGGGAGTTAAACCAAGCATTTGCAGTTGTAGGTATCGCTAACTCTAAAGAGTTAGGTTTAGATCCTGCAAAAGTTGATGTAAACGGTGGGGCTGTATCATTAGGTCACCCACTTGGAAATTCTGGATCAAGAATAATTGTTACGTTGATTAACGTTTTAAAACAAAACGGTGGTAAAATTGGTGCTGCAGGAATTTGTAACGGTGGTGGCGGTGCCTCTGCAATGGTTATTGAAAATATAGACTAAACAACACTGAATTGAGAAGATGCTCTAAAGGCATTTTCTCAATTTTATAAAACAAACTTTTTACTCTTTTGAAATACGGAATTTGTCATTTAAGTAATGTTCCATGTAGAATGGAACCAGCTGACACCAGTGAAATGGTAAGTCAGTTACTTTATGGTGAAACTGTAAAAATTTACGAAGAGAAGAAGAAAGATTGGAGAAGGGCTATAACAGCTTTCGATAATTATGATTGCTGGATAGATATAAAACAAGTAACAATTATTACGGAAGAAGAATTTAACGCTATTAATTCAGATTTTGTTTCCTCTGAATTAGTTGACGTTGTAGGAAAAGAAGGTTCTAAAATAGTTACTCCAATTTCATTTGGGAGTACTTTACCCAATTTGGAAAACTCAACTATAAATTTTGCTGAAGAAGATTTTTCTTTTGATGGTGGATCAATAGACACTTCTATTGAGATACCAAAGAGAAACCTTATTGGCAATTCAATGATGTATTTAAACGCACCTTATTTATGGGGAGGTCGATCTCCGTTCGGAGTGGACTGTTCAGGTTTTACTCAAGTAATTTATAAACTAAATGGTTTTAAATTACCTAGAGATGCTTCTCAACAATCAGAAATTGGAGAAACTTTAAGCTTTATTGAAGAATCTGAAAGTGGTGATTTAGCTTTTTTCGATAATGAGGAAGGAAATATTATTCATGTTGGAATTATGTTAGAAAATAATAGAATAATTCATGCTTCAGGTAAAGTTAGAATTGACAAGATTGACCATCAGGGAATTTTTAATGTAGACACAAATACATATTCTCATAGGTTAAGATTAATAAAGAAAATTTTATAAATATTTTTAGCTTTTTCAACTAACTTTATTTAATAATTAGCCTCCTATCTAAAAGAAGTTAATTCAGTTCCTTCATTTCGAATACTATCTTGCATCTTGTAATAAACATCGTGCATACTGAAGGGACATTCCTAATTTTCTTCTTACTTGTAAATTTCACCTAATAAATTAGCCGCATTTTTTATGCGTTAGGAAAATGCCAGTTCTTTGGATAAATTCAATGATTCTAAACCAAATTATTTTGCTAATTCTAAATTTCCTTTTTTCAAATAAACACTTCCAACATTGCATAAACTATTAGCAATACCCCTTTTATCACCATGTTATTTTCCTATAAGTAAATATTTTTGATAATAGGTCTAGGCTCTATCTAGGCTGTTCATTTTATTATAAACAGTTTTAATATTGTTTAATGAAATTGAAATACCTCTTTTACTTCCTAATTATTCACTAATATGTAGAGACCGTTTATAGTAATAGAGGGCTTTATTTAAAACCGCTTTACTAAGGTAAACAGCTGCAATGTTATTGAAAGAAGTCTCTATACCTTTTTTACTTCCTAAAACCTCTTTATATCTTAAGTAGTAACTTAAAGTATAATCAAGTTCACCTTGGTTAACATAAATAATACCGATATTATTAAGTGAAACTGCAACATCTAAAATATAATCTAGTTCTGCCCTTCTAGTCAATGATTTATGGTAACAATCTAATGCTTACACCACCCTAATTTGAGCATCATTTATAATCAAATAATTATTTAATGCACCAGCAATGTTTTTTTGAAACTAAGTTTCTCAGCTTTAGTTATATTCATATTTAAATTTCTCTCACAAATTTCTACTGACTTTTTACACACAAAACTACATTGTCAAAATTAATAGTGTAAAGAATTTCTGTTTAATCTAAATATGCACGAGAAATTAATGTATCGAGCTCATATCTATCAATGATGCTGTTCAGAGAATCTAATTTCAACTTTTGCTCATCAGGTAATTGTCCAGAAGAAACGCACTAAAACAGTATTGTATTTATTAATAGATCTAACTTCATGAACTAAGTATAGTAAATTATAAGCGAAAATAATTTATAGCTATTAAATAAGCTGTCTATTAGAAAAAAATAGCGCCATATCCATAAGGAAAGGCGCTATTAAATTAAATAATTACTAGCTTCTATCTTACAATTTTAGAAGTATAAGTAACATTTGAATTGTAAAGCTTAACATAATACAACCCTTTGGCTAAATTATTTAAACTCAAATTTTCTTTTTGTTGAGATGAAGTAATATCTAGTTGAGTCGTTACAACAACCTGTCCTAATGAATTTAAAATTGAAAGATTATAATTCCCTTCTAAATTAGAAAGTGTTAATTCTAAATTTCCAGAAGTATTGATTAATGAAGTAATAATTGATTCTTCACCTAAATCATTTATACCTGTACAAACATCAACATTAGCTGTAACTGGTGTTCTTAAACTAATACAATTCCCTTCTTTAACATTCCAATCATAAAAGAAATAATAATGATCTAATCCTCCATTTTGATTTGCACTACTATGAGTAACAGAAGCCAAACCATTTAAAGTATATGGAAAATTAACACTACCATTACTTCTGTATAATTCAATTTCTGGAGTGTTTGCAGCCAAACCTAATTCATAATCAATACCTGGTTCAACCATAAAATTTAAAGTAACTGTTTGCTGACCAGCTCCAGTTAAATTAACCACTTTAATAGCTATTGCAGTTCCAAAACTGTTTCTTAATTCTACAACTCTTAAACCTGCTGTTGCAGTATAAATTTGAACATCAACAATTTCCATTGGACTATAAACATCAAAAAATAAATGTTGCTGACTATTAAAATCTCCTCCAGAACCTGAATCATCAAGTTTACCTAAACTTAATAATGGACCCTCAATAACATCTTCAACATAATAAGTTGTTGATATTGCTAATGATGGAGTTGTATATGTATTACC
>CAJWVX010000168.1 GCA_913048175.1 uncultured Flavobacteriales bacterium
CTTCACCAACATTTTTAACAGCGTTAGCATCTTTTACTGATGCTCCACCAAATTTAAATACTTTCATTATTCAGTTTAAAAGTTTATAAAGTCTGAAAGTTGTAAAGTTAGTTTATAAAGTTTAGCAAGTTGAAAAGTTTTTTAGGTTATAACGTTTTGATCTTTTCTTTTCGGAAATTCAATTATCAATTATCAATTATCAATTATCAATTATAAGCGAAGCTTCCCATTAATCCATTCTTCATCCAACTCTGCATCAAATTTTTTATAAAAATTAATTGCAGGCTCATTCCAATCTAGCACTTGCCAATTCATTTGCTTGGCATTCATTTCTTTTGCAGTTTTTAGTGTTGCCTCAAAAAGGGCGTCTCCAATTTTCTTACCTCTATATTCTTCCTTAACAACTAAATCCTCAAGATATAAACACTTTCCTTTCCATGTTGAATAACGAATAAAGTAAAATGACATGCCGATTATTCCCTCACTGTTCTCTGCGAGTATTATCCAAAATAACGGATTCTCTCCAAACCCGTCTTTTTCTAAATCTTCTAACTTTATGGTTACCTCCTCAGAAGCATTTTCATAGATAGCTAACTCTTTAACCAGTTTTAGTACTTCTGGCAAATCATTTTTGCTCGCTTTTCTGATGTTGAAATCCATTTGACAAATGTAGTTTAAAACTTAATATTTAGCTTAACGGTTCCATCATAAATTCATTACTTTGCAACATCAAAATTTAGACTATGGGTAAAGTAACAACACTAAACGAATTTATACACGATAAACAAGCAGATTTTCCTTTTGCAACAGGAGAATTAACACAGTTATTAAGTGATATTGGACTTGCTTCTAAAGTAATTAACAAGGAAATTAATAAAGCCGGATTAGTAGATATTTTAGGTGCAGTTGGAAGTACTAATATACAGGGTGAGGAACAGCAAAAGTTGGATGTTTATGCCGATAATCAATTTATTGATGCATTTAGAAATGGCGGTGAAGTTTGTGCTATTGCATCTGAAGAAAACGATGAGTTTTTACCTTTTGAAAATGAAGAGTCTAGAAATTCGAAGTATGTTGTAACTTTTGATCCTTTAGATGGCTCTTCCAATATTGATGTAAATGTTTCTGTAGGAACTATTTTTTCAATTTATAGAAGAGTTTCTACTGAAGGAGCTGGTAAATTAGAAGACTTTTTACAGAAAGGAACGGAACAAATTGCTGCAGGATATGTAATTTATGGTTCTTCAACAATGTTGGTTTACACAACAGGTAATGGGGTTAATGGTTTTACTTTAGATCCAAGTATTGGAGAATATTGTTTGTCTCACCCAGATATGAGAGCTCCAGAAGATGGTCGTTTGTATTCTTTTAATGAAGGAAACTATAATACTTTTTCTGAAGGGTTAAAAAAATATTGTGACTGGGTAAAAGAAGATGACTCAGAAACTGGAAGGCCGTACTCTTGCAGATATATAGCCTCTATGGTTGCTGATATACACAGAAACTTAATTAAAGGCGGAGTATTTTGTTATCCTGCAACAGCTGGTTCGCCAGATGGGAAACTGAGATTGCTATATGAATGCAATCCGATGGCTTTTATTGTTGAGCAAGCAGGAGGGATAGCTACTACTGGTTATCAAAGAATTATGGAAATTCAACCAACTGAATTACACCAAAGAGTTCCTACCTTAATGGGCTCTAAAAATATGGTTGGCAAGGTTTTAGAGATGATTGAGAAACATGGTTAATTTATTCTCATAATGAAAAATATTTATTTTGTACTTCTTCTTATTCCCTTTTTTACTTCTGCCCAAGTAGTAGATGAGATTATTCAAATTGATACAACTTTTGAAACGCTAAAGGTTGTTTATAAGCCTGAAATTACTTCCTCATATTATTTTAAAAAAGTAGCCGTTTTTGCTGATGATACTTCTAAAATAGCTATTGAAAAATCATACACTAATTATGGTCAAAATGGTGTTTATAAGGTCTATTATCCAAATGGAAGGTTGAAGATTAAAACCGTTTTTGCTAACAATAAAATTTATGGAGAATGGACTTACTATGATGAAAATGGATTAATAATAATTAAAGGACTTTATAGAGACGGAACCAAGCACGGCTTCTGGGCATACAAATCATTAATGATTTATGGACGTTATAAAAATGGCTATAAGAATAAGAGGTGGAAACGAATAGACGAAAGTGAAAATAAATATATTTCTCATTACAAGATGGGGGAATTAAAATCTGGAGAAGGTTTTGGTGATGAAATTCCGTTTTATTTGAGTACACCTAGGAAAGCGGATGTTAATAGAGACACGAATCAATTATTGTCAAACATAAGAGATACGATAAGTATTGAAAAAGAGTACGAGCAGGCTATTTCTTTTATAACTAAAAATGTAATGTTTAGAAAATCTCTAAAAAAACATTTCGGTTCATCCATTAGGAAGAGTCTCGGAGTTAAAAAAGCATTTGATAAAAACGAACGATTTAAATTTATTCTATCACCAGAAATTAAGGCATTAAAGATAACAAAATTTTTTAAAGAAAGTGAAGAAGGTCTTATTCTCGTTGCAAGCATAGATACTGTTTTAAAGGAAAAAGCAACTGATTTAAAACAGCTGTTTTCTGGAGAGACAATTAAGAAAGATAAAAACTTGTTTAACAATTCTACAGATAAAGAGTCTTTAATGGTTATTACTTTTTCTGAAGTGAAAATGAATTTGTTAAGACTAGATATTGATTGGACTTTTAAAGAAGAAAAAAGCAAGTTCAGAATTTTACTTTACTTTGATAATAATGATGTATTAAAAGGTGCAGAATACGAAAAGCCTTAATGTTTAGCATTAATTAATGGTATATTTTCAACTTTTTTATAATGTAATTTCCAAGGGCATAATATTAGTTACTATTGTTTTAACAAATGTTTTTTTCTACACTATAATAACAAGTAACGTCAGGTTATAAAAAGTAGAAAAATGATTAATGTAAAACCTTTATTAAGTTGAGGTGAAGTAACAAAAGAGCAACTTAAATAATTATAGATGATACTATTCCTAGGATAGTATTGTGTTTTTACTTTGAGAAAACAAGTGAGAAATAAATAATTCTTCAAGTTTTTTTAGTTGCAATGAAATTTAAAAGTAAAGTTATTTAATAATTGTTTGAGATTAACTTAATTTAGTCCGCCTATGAAAGCATTAGAATTAAAAACTGTTTTTTCTAATTCTGAGAAGACAAAACACGTTTGCGAACAATTTGAAAACAATAAACTTTCTCATGTCCATTTAAAGGGATTGGTAGGTTCGGCTCCATCATTTATTGCAAATGGAATATTCTCTAAATTTCCGGTTAATCAAATTTTTATTTTAGATGATAAAGAGGAAGCGGCTTATTTTTATAACGATTTACAACGTATTGTTGGAGAAGAAAAAGTGTTGTTTTTTCCGGCATCTTATCGAAGACCATATCAGGTAGAAGAAACAGATAATTCAAATATTTTATCGAGGGCTGAAGTTCTAAGTGCTCTATCAAAAAAAAGTAGCACAAAATGTATTGTTACTTATCCAGAAGCTTTATCTGAAAAGGTAGTTACTAAAAAGGATTTAGAAAAGAATACAACTCGTATTAATGTTGGAGATGAAATATCCATTGACTTTTTAAACGAAGTGTTGTATGAATATGGGTTTGAGCGAGAAGATTTTGTTATTGCTCCAGGTCAGTTTTCTATTCGTGGAGGTATAATTGATGTGTTTTCATTCTCTAATGATAACCCTTATCGTTTAGAGTTTTTTGGGGATGAAATAGAATCAATAAGAACTTTTGATCCTGTTACTCAGCTGAGTATAAAGGAGTATAAGAAGATAGCAATTATTCCGAATGTTCAAACTACATTACTAAAAGAAGGTAGGGAGAATTTTTTAGCTTTTTCATCAAAGAATACTATCGTTTGGACTAAGAATATTGAATTGTCTTCAGTCCAAATTCAGAAAGGTTATGATCAAGCTTTATTTGCATATAAAGATATTGAAGGCTCTCCTTTAAAGCATATTAAACCGGAAGATTTATTTACAAGTAAAAAAGAGTTTACTATTGAAATAGCAAAAAAAAATACAATTGAATTTGGTTCTCAGTTTTTTTTAGAGGCAGATTTGAAGGTAGTTTTTAATCAGAAGCCTCAACCGAGCTTTAATAAGAATTTCGATTTATTACATGATGATATTGGAGCTAAAAAGAAAGCTGGATTTATCAATGTTCTTTTAGCTGATAGCACTAAACAGATAGAACGATTAACGAATATTTTTGAAGATATTGGTAAGGATTTAGAAGTTCATCCGATTCTACTTCCAATGCATGAAGGGTTTATTGATTTGGATGAAAAAATGGTTTGTTATACAGATCATCAAATCTTTAATAGGTACCAGCGTTTTAATTTAAAGAGTAGTTATAAAAAGAAAAACGAAGCCATAACTTTAAAAGAAATTCACGGTTTAAAACCCGGAGATTATATTACACATATTGATCATGGAGTTGGAAAGTTTTCGGGCCTTGAGAAAATTGATGTGCAAGGTAAAAGACAAGAAACAATTCGTATTGTTTATTCTAATAACGATTTGTTGTATGTAAGTATTCACTCCTTGCATAAGATTTCAAAATTTGTTGGAAAAGACGGAACTCCACCCAAAATTCATAAGTTGGGTTCTGATACTTGGAAAAAACTAAAAAGTAAAACCAAAACTAAAATTAAAGAAGTTGCCTTTGATTTGATTAAGCTTTACGCTGAAAGAAAATCAAAGAAAGGATTTCAATACGCGCCAGATACTTATTTGCAAACAGAATTAGAAGCTTCTTTTATTTATGAAGATACTCCAGATCAATTGACAACAACTATTGCTGTTAAAAAAGATATGGAAGCAGAATATCCAATGGATAGGTTAGTTTGTGGAGATGTAGGTTTTGGAAAAACAGAAATAGCAATTAGAGCAGCATTTAAAGCTGTGGCGGATAATAAGCAAGTAGCTATTTTAGTTCCAACAACTATTTTAGCATTACAACATTTTAAAACATTTAGAGATCGACTAAAAGAATTTCCTGTTACGGTTGATTATATCAATCGTTTTAAAACACCTAAACAGCAGAAAGAAACCTTACAAAGACTGTCTGAAGGTAAAGTAGATATTCTTATTGGTACACATCGAATTGTTGGTAAGGATGTGAAATTTAAAGATATTGGGTTATTGATTATTGATGAGGAACAAAAGTTTGGAGTATCTGTAAAAGACAAATTAAAAACATTTAAAGTAAATATTGATACATTAACTCTAACAGCAACACCAATCCCAAGAACATTGCAATTCTCATTAATGGCTGCTCGCGATATGAGTAATATTATGACTCCGCCACCAAATAGACAGCCGGTAGATACAAAAGTGATTTCTTTTAGTGAAGAGGTTATTCGTGATGCGGTTATCTACGAGACAAGTAGAGGAGGACAAACTTTTATTGTTAATAATAGAATTGAGAATATTAAAGAAGTTGCCGGTATGGTTCAGCGTTTATGTCCTGATGTGCGTGTTTTAATTGCTCACGGACAAATGAAGGGGGATGAGTTGGAGCAGAAAATGATGGCTTTTGTAGATGGAGAATATGATGTAATGGTTGCTACAACGATTATAGAATCTGGGTTAGATATACCTAATGCCAATACAATTATTATAAATAATGCCAACCATTTTGGGTTGAGTGATTTACACCAAATGAGAGGTAGAGTAGGGCGTTCTAACAAAAAAGCATTCTGTTATTTATTGGCTCCTTCAATGGATAGTTTAACACCAGAGGCAAGAAAAAGATTAACTGCTATTGAGCAGTTTTCGGATTTAGGAAGTGGTTTTCAAATTGCAATGCGAGATTTAGATATTCGTGGAGCTGGAAACTTATTAGGAGGAGAACAAAGTGGATTTATTTCTGAAATAGGTTTTGATATGTATCAAAAAATATTGCAAGAAGCCATTGATGAGTTAAAAGAAACTGAGTTTAAAGATCTTTATGCAGAAGAATTAAAAGACAAAGATTTTGTAAAAGACTGTCAGTTAGAAACCGATTTGGAAATAATGATTCCCGATAAATATATTTCTAACATTGGAGAACGATTAAATATTTATAGAGATTTAGATAACATTCAAACGATAGAAGGTTTAGATGGAATTAAAGAACAATTGATTGATCGTTTTGGAGAGATTCCTAAATCTACTCAAGAGCTTTTTAGTGCAATTCAATTAAGATGGATTGCTAAAAGTATTGGATTGGAAAAAATGGTTTTAAAACAAAAGAAATTGGTTGGGTATTTTATTTCTAATCAAGAATCATTGTTTTATCAATCACCAAAATTTACTACTGTTTTAAAGTATATACAAGCTAATCCTAAGGTTTGTAAAATGAAAGAGCGTAACGATAAGTTAACTCTCGTTTTTGAAAACGTAAATAATGTTAGAGAAGCGATTGGTTTGTTAGAGCCTATTGAAGGAAAGGACTCAGTTTTAGTATAAAAAAAGGTTCTTAATGATTTAAGAACCCTTTTCAAGTAATTTAGTTTGCCAAATTTCTTCATTATGGTTTTAATCTCCATTTTGTGCATCCATTTGGGCTGATTGTAACAGTTCCACTCCAAGTTGTATTTGCACCACCAGTTTCTGAAGCTGTATAAGAATGAGTTCCTGATGATAGCGTGAAGTCCTTATGTTTTGCCCCCCGTTAAACGAGAGTGTTATTCTAAAATTCGATGATTAATTAA
>CAJWVX010000169.1 GCA_913048175.1 uncultured Flavobacteriales bacterium
CCCATACCTTTTAATTTGCTAATCCATTTTCAAGATTAATTAAATTTTTAAAATCGTATTCACTTTCTAAATGTTCTATTGCCGCAGCACTTCTTATTCCGTGCTGACAAACAACAATCACTTTTTTATTTTTTGATATTTTATCTACATAGCTTCCCAGGTCATTTAATGGCGCTATAAGAAGTTGTCCATTAAGCGAAGTCGAAATGTCAATTCTTGGTTGCTCCCACTCACCTCTCACATCAACTATCTGAAAATCATCAGAACTATCTAACATAGATTTTAAATCTTCTTTGGTTATTTCTTTTAAATCATTCTCTATACTTATTCCACAAAATAAATCATAATCCATATTCTCAAAATCATCAGAGTTACTCAATACTTTTTGAATCTCTTCTTCTGATCGATTCACTTTCAGTGTTAAAAATGAATTATTAAGCAAATCATACGTCAACAATTTTCCTGATAAAGGTGCTCCTATTTCTAAAATCAATTTAATTACTTCATTTGCTTGCTGCGTTCCTATTAAGCCGGGTAAAACCCCTATTACGCCAACATCAGAACAGTTTGGAACACTCCCTGCCTTTGGAGGCTCTGGAAATAAACAACGATATGTTGGTCCTTGCTCGTAGTTAAACACACTCACTTGTCCCTCAAATTTATATATCGCTCCGTAAATTAGAGGTTTATTGCTTATCACACAAGCATCATTTACCAAATAACGTGTTGAAAAATTATCTGTTCCATCCACAACCATATCATACTTTGAAAATAGTTCTAAGGCATTTTTTGTAGTAAGCTTTTCTGGATAAACATCAAAATTAATGTGAGGATTTAATTGGGTTAATCTGTTTTTAGCCGTAATAGCTTTGTTCTTTCCAATATCTCCAACAGTATACAATATCTGTCTCTGTAAATTAGTCGCATCTACTCTATCAAAATCAATAATTCCGATAGTTCCGACACCTGCAGCGGTTAAATACTGTAAAACAGGACAGCCCAAACCTCCAGCACCAATAACTAGGACTTTAGCAGCCTTTAATTTTTCTTGACCCGCAAGGCCTACTTCTTCGAGTAAGATGTGACGGCTGTATCTATTTTTTTCTTGGTCTGTTAGGCTCATTTTTTCAATTCAATATATTTTCCGTTACACTTCGATATGCTCAGTATGATAAAAGCTTTTACTCTAGCAAAACGTGTTCAGAATGATAATTCGGTTAATTATTACATTTTAACATTAACTCATTTTCACATTAAACTACCCTCCAGAAAATGGTGGTAACAAAGCAATTTCTTCATTACCAATTAAATCATAATTACCATTAATCATTGTATGATTTACAGCAATATTAAAATTCACTTTCTCTAAGTTTGGATATTTTACCAAAAGATCATCTTTCAATTCTTGAATTGAGGAATAGTGACTTAAAAGCTCTTCCTCTTCTTTTCCAGAAGCTTCAGCTGTCATTCCAAAGTATTTAATATTTAAAGTCATTTGGTGAATTTAAATTGCGAAACAAATCAATATCAAATTGGTTTACATCAACAATATTCAAATTTAAGTTTTTGAAGGCTCTGATTAATTTTAATTCATCTTTTTCTATTGATATCTTAAAATTAGCTTCGCAAAATTTAGAAAACACTCCAATCAACTGATGTGTTCTTTCATCTTTTTTAGGTATTGTAATTTGAAACTCTCTATGTTCTGAAAGTAAAAAAGATATCAATTCTTTATTCACATAAGGAACATCGCAACTTAAAACAATATTAGTTTCGGATTGAGAATAAAAAAGTCCGGTATAAATAGCAGCTAATGGTCCTTTATCTTTTACTAAATCCGAATAAACGGGATATCCAAACTGTTCATATTGTAGATTATTTGAAATAATGATAATTTCATCTACAACACCCTCAAGAACATCAATCACATATTGAATCATTGGCTTTCCATCCAACAACATCAAGCCTTTATCTTGATTCATGCGTGAGCTTTTACCTCCTGCTAATATGATTCCTTTTTTAGACATTTTTAAAACAAATGAACTTCAACTGTATCGTTTTTATTAATAGAAGTTACTGCTGGTTTTACATAAACAAAACAATTGGCTAAAGAAAAGGATTTTAAAATATCAGAACCTTGCCCTTCAAGAACTGTAACAGTTTTAAAATCTGTAAAAGCTTTGTAAAAAACTGCTCTACCCTCTTTCTTAATAAGCACTCTATCTATCGGTAAATTCAATTTAGATAAACCTGTATTCTTAGAACCTTTCATTTTATTTATAGCTGCAGCTACATATTGATAAAAACAAGTTAATGCTGCAGCAGGATTTCCAGGTAAAGCAAATACATAACATTCAACCGTTTTTCCAAAATACAAGGGTTTACCCGGTTTTTGTTTTACTTTATAAAATACCTCTACTACTCCATTAAGCTCTAGTGCTTCTTTTACAAAATCATAATCTCCAACAGAAATTCCCCCAGAAAGAATCAATAATTCGTTATTAACTAAAGCTTCTGAAATAGCTTTTTGAGTTGCTCCTTTATCATCTTCAACCAAAACTATCTTGGGTTGAATGTTCATTTCATTTAAAGCTGCTTTTAGCATAAAGGTATTAGACTCATAAATTTGTCCAACTTCTAAATTAATCCCTGGCTTTACCAATTCATCTCCCGTAGCAATAATAGTTACTCTAGGTGATTGATACACTTTAACTTTAGTAATTCCTAACGTAGACAAAAAACCTACTGTAGCAGCATTAATTTTAATTCCTTTTTCTAAAGCAATACTTCCTGCTTCAATTTGAGAACCTTTAAAGCGAATATTACCTCCAAGCTTTAAGCCTTTATCTTTAACGATTAATTTACCATCACCAACTTCAGTTAACTCTTGCATAACAACAGTATCGCAAGAACTAGGAACATTTGATCCTGTAAATATTCTAACAGCTTCTGTCGTTTTAATTTCAATTTCTCTAGTATCTCCAGCCGCCACTTCTTCAACTATTGGTAATTTCTCTTTTAGGTTCTCATAAGAAAAAGCATAACCATCCATTGCTGATTGATTAAATGATGGAACAGAAATTGGTGCAACAATATTTTCAGTCAAATAATACCCTAAGGCTTCAGTAACACTTTTTTCATATATTGCTAATGGAAATACATGTTGGTTTACAAGTTCTTTTGCTTCTTCTACTGTTATCATATAATATCTCTTATTTTTAATAGATCCTCACTTCGAAGATTCTGCTTTTGCAAGACTAACTCAGAATGATATCTGAGGATATTTTATTTTTGTACCGAGTACGCAAAATTTGGTATAAAAAAATTATCCTAGCTACTATTCCTATAAAAAATATTCAAAAATATTCAAAAATATCAATTTTATTGTTTTCTAAATTAGTGAAATTTAAATGATAAGTTTATTCATTAGAATAGCTCCAAATAAAAACACCCAAACTCTAAGCTATTTTTACTTTTATGATTTCTACGTTTTACTTTAGATTTTTTACTTTTTGAAGTGCTTGGATCTTCATTTTTAAGTTTGTAAAAAGTAATGGTTTACCATTTAAAGGAAATTCCTGGTTCTAAATAGCGTAAATCGTGTAGATAGGTTCTAAAAGCCATTTTAAAACTTATCTTATTAGATAAGTCATAATTGAAAATAATCCTATTGTATATCGTTTTCTCATCCACTTTGGAGTGTTTAATCAAATAAAATCCCTCTTGAAGTGTAAAACTAAACTTGTTATAAACCAAGGTTTGAATAAAGTGAGCCCCAAATAAAAATGGGTGGCTAACCTCAAATTGAGCCCCTTTAAATAAATTTCTCGGTTTTACTGATCCATCATAAAAACCATCTAAGCCAATACCTAAAAGAATTAATCTAAATGTGTGATGGGTTAAATCAAAGCTTAAACTCGGCACAGCATAATACTTATCGCTAGGGTACTGTAAATGTCTTAACCCAAGGAAACTTGTTATACTAAAGTTAATTTTCTGTTGATGCTCAGGTATATCATTCACTACTTTTTGGTAGGGGGCTCCGAAACAAGACATTAATCCTCCATAGATGCTCATATAATTAACTCCCAAGTTTGGAAACTGTGTTGTAGCATTGGAAAGGTGATCAAAAGAACCACCAATATTCAAATGAATCTTGTTAATTAATTTTTGATTGAAACCTAATCTTAGGTTAAAATGTACATTAATATTTGATCCTATAGAAACATTTAGAGGATTATCAATTCGATCATACTTTTTAGAGGTATAATTAACACCTGCACCCGATCGTATATAAAATTTAGTTTTTTTTGTTGTTAATAAATTCAACTTAAAAAAATAATCTAAACCAAGGACTTCTCCCAAGACGATATTTTCACCTAAATCCGTATAAAATAAAGCTAAACCATATTCGGGATAATTGAAAATATCATTCCAGTAGGTTTTACCAGAAGTTCTGATCATCAAACTTATTTCTATGGTTTGTAAAAACGTTTCGTTAATTGAATCAAGTAATCCAAATTCGGGCAAGATGTTGCCTCGAAAATAAGTGGTGGATAACTTTATTTTTGGTGTTTCAATTTGACCATAATATTTTACAAAATAAATACATAGAAAAATAGATATGCCCCATTTTTTAAACATAGTATACAATTAAGGAAAGAGGAAAAACCTTTTATGCAACGCTCTCAGGCAATTTCACTCCTTTCCAGTATTGCATAGAAACAAAAGAAAAAATCATTGTTGAGGCCAATCCTTCAATCATTATGCCTCCCCCTACTTGAGAAGCCTCTCCTGCTCCAGCTAATAACAAACCATCAGCAATACTTCTAACATAAGAAGCATCTTTAAAATTCAAAAAAATGATTAAACTTATACCACCTAAAACAACTGCTATACTAGACGATACAAAAGCTGCCCTAAAATTCTCGAGGTAACCATTAACATTCTTTTTAATATTTGATTTAATAAGATGATTCATAAAAATCAATATAATTACTCCATTAAACAATCTTAAATAAGTGTGATCCGCCAAACCTAGAGCTTCTATAACTAAAAAGTAGATACCTAAAGACAAATAGGTTAAAAGTGCATAAACTAAAATATTTTTATTTTTTTTCATAACAGTATATTTAAGGGGTTTACAAATTCTTGTACGTACTATGTCAATATATGTTGGAATAAATGGATTTTTTTTGAGACATTATGTTAAAACTGATAAATAAGACCTAATTAAAGGCTTCAATTATTTTAATTTTCACCAAGCTTTAAAGCTATCTGAATAGGCTGTTCAGCTTAGAGATACTATTTTTAAAGATCAGTTTAGCTTTAGCAGTCTAAGCTTTTATTATTCTCGATACATGTCGATGAAAAATCGAAACACTCGAGCTGACAAAACCTGAACTCTTTTATAAGGGAGGGGAGAAACCTTTAAGTGTTACTCGAAAATATGTCGCTTAGCTTTACCACATAATATATTTATCTATAAAAAATAGAACGAAAAAAATCTCATATTTTAGTATTTTAAATACTCTTTTTCCTTTTTTTATGAAAAGATATATTTTTGAGAGAACAGTCAACAATGGGGCAAATTAAAAATTAATCATTAAACACTTCTAGTTGCTATTTTAATTAAGCTCATGGTATATGTTAACTAGTATTTTTGAACTAAAAAGGATAGTTATCCATTGCAGATTGATTAAAATAAGGAACTGAATATTGATATAACAATATCCCCCCAAAATAAAAACCTAACGCATCAATAATTTTGACTTCTATCGTCTCAGATGGAAATACATTAATGCTTGCTATAACCTTTTGCTTATTGTGCTGATATCTTACTCTCACTCTTTTAAAATATATCCAGTCGAAATCAGGATATATATTTTCTGGCATTCAATTTTAAACTTCGTTAAACTATCACTCCTATTAAATACTTCGACAAGCTAAGTGAAAAGTACACATTACACTCTTACCCCCATTACACAAACATCATCTACCTGTTCTTCTTCCCCCTTCCAAGTAGTAAATGTTTCGGTTAGTTTTTCTTTTTGTTCTTGCATCGTTAAATGAGCGATAGAAATCAAATATTCCTTAAAAGGTCTTACCTTAAACTTCTTGCCTTTTTCTCCTCCAAATTGATCTTGAAAACCATCGGTTATAGAATAAACAACATCTCCTTTTTGGGTTTCAAACTCTCCACCAATAAAAGGAATAGCATCATTATCGTGTTTACCTATTGGCATTTTTTCTGGTTTTATTTCGATAAGCTCATACGTATCATTATGGCTACTTGCTTTATCAATCCCCCTAGCCCCCTTTTCGAAGGGGGAATTCTTACGGATAACCCAAATAGGATTTTGAGCTGCAGTGTAAGTAAATTTACTATTCTCAAAATCGAAAGAGATAATGCTCGCATCCATACCATCTTTACCACCTTCTTTAGAGCCATCTTTACTTAATCGTTCTATAATAGTATTTCGGGTATGGTTAAATATATCAGCAGGTTTAACAAGTTTATTATCTATTGCTTTTTCAATAGAAGAAATGTTTAAAATACTCATAATTGCTCCTGGCACTCCATGGCCAGTACTATCTGCATTTACAACCGCAAAGTTGTTGTTTGACAATTTACCTGCCCAATAAAAATCTCCACTAACCACATCTTTCGGTTGGAAGAAAACAAAATAATCTTTAAGGTTGTTATTTAGTAATTCATCTGTAGCTAAGAAACTACGTTGTATCCGTTCTGCATAATTGATAGAATCTCGTATTTCTTTAT
>CAJWVX010000170.1 GCA_913048175.1 uncultured Flavobacteriales bacterium
TTTTTAGAAGAAGAAAAATTAGTGGATATTGTTGTTGGGCCTGATGCTTATCGTGATTTACCTAACTTGGTACAACAGGTTGATGATGGTAAAAAGGCTGTAAATGTTCTTTTATCCAAAGAAGAGACATACGCGGATATTAGCCCTGTACGCTTATTGAGCAACGGTGTTTCTGCATTTGTTTCTATCACAAGAGGGTGTGATAATATGTGTACTTTCTGTGTAGTGCCATTTACTAGAGGTAGAGAGAGAAGTAGAAGTCCTGAGACCATCTTAAATGAAGCTAAAGAACTTTTTGAAAAAGGATATAGAGAAGTTACTTTATTAGGTCAGAATGTAGATTCTTACTTATGGTACGGAAAAGAAGGGTTAAAAAAGGATTACAAAAACTTATCTGAAGAAGAGAAAGAAAAGAGTATAAATTTTGGGCAGTTGATGGAGCAAGTTGCTTTGATTAGTCCTTTATTAAGAGTACGTTTTTCAACCTCTCATCCTAAAGATATTACGGATGAGTTTTTAGATATTATGGCTAAGTATGATAACATCTGTAAATACATTCACTTACCATTTCAGAGTGGCAATACACGTGTTTTAGAAAAAATGAATCGTGGTTACACTAGAGAATGGTATATGGGAAGAATTGATCAGATTAAGAAGGTGATGCCAACGTGTTCAATTTCTGCAGATATTATTGCTGGATTTTGTTCAGAAACAGCAGAAGAGCACAAGGATACTCTGTCAATGATGGAGTATGTGAGATATGATTTTTCTTACATGTTTAAATATTCTGAAAGACCAAATACTGCTGCTGCTAAGAAGTTTGAGGATGATGTTGAGGAAGTAGAGAAGAGTAGAAGATTATCAGAAATTGTTGCTTTACAAAGAGACCATTCTTTAGAGGCTAATCAAGGTTATGTTGGAAATATATTTGAAGTGTTGATTGAGAAAATTTCTAAAAAGAATGATCAGGAATTGGCAGGAAAAACATCACAAAATACGGTGGTAGTTTTTCCAAAAGAAAATTATAAAATAGGTGATTACGTTCATGTAAAAGTGAATAGCTGTACTGGAGGAACTTTAATTGGGGTAGCGGTAAAGTAGTTTTTGGTTTTAGTGTTTGGTTGTCAGGAAAACAAGCAATCACTAAAAACTAATTACTAAAAAATAAATTTATGAATACACAACAAATAAAACAGCGATTTGGTATTATTGGAGCAGCTCCTGCTTTGGATAGGGCTATAGATGTTGCTACTCAAGTTGCCATTACTGATTTGTCTGTTTTAATTACAGGAGAAAGTGGTGTTGGTAAAGAGGTTATGCCTCAGATTATTCATCAATTAAGTGCAAGAAAGCATAATAAATATATTGCGGTAAACTGTGGTGCAATTCCTGAAGGAACAATAGATTCTGAATTGTTTGGGCATGAAAAAGGAGCCTTTACAGGTGCACATGATTCGCGTAAAGGGTATTTTGAAGTTGCTGATGGCGGAACAATTTTTTTAGATGAAGTTGCTGAACTACCAGTACAAACTCAGGTAAGATTACTTAGGGTTTTAGAAACAGGAGAATTTATTAAAGTAGGATCATCAAAGGTGATGAAAACTGATGTGCGAATTGTTACTGCAACTAATGTAAATATTCCGCAGGCAATTAAGAAAGGAGATTTTAGAGAAGATTTGTTTTACCGATTAAACACGGTGCCAATTCAATTACCTGCATTAAGAGAAAGAAAAGAAGATATTCATTTACTATTTAGAAAGTTTGCTTCTGACTTTGCTAATAAGTACAATATGCCAGCTGTAAAATTGTCTCCAGAAGCAATAGAATTATTAGAGGATTATAGGTGGAAAGGAAATATTAGACAGTTAAAAAATGTTGCTGAGCAGGTTTCTGTTATAGAAAGTTCAAGAGAAATAAATTTAGGGATTTTAAAAAGGTATTTACCGGAAGGAGAGTCGAGTTTGCCAACCGTTTATAAAGGCGGAGATAAGCAAGATTTATCTGAGAGAGACATTTTATATAAGGTATTGTTTGATTTGAAAGGAGATGTTACTGAATTAAAGAATATTGTAGTTGGTTTGATGCAAAATAAAGGAGAGGGAGATTCAAATGCGGCTAATAACCCTGCACTAATGAAGAGTGTTCAACGATTATATGAAAATAGGGAACAATCAGATAGGGAAGAATCTAAGGTTTACAGACCGCAAATTTTACCGAAAGAAGAACCTCGAGATTCTGATAATAATCGTAGTAGAGAGCAAATTGAAGTTGTTGAGGAATCATTATCTTTAGCGGATAAGGAAAAGGAAATGATAACAAAAGCTTTAAAAAAGTATAGTGGTAAAAGAAAGAAAGCTGCTGACGAGTTAGGTATTTCTGAAAGAACGCTTTATAGAAAAATTAAAGAATATTCAATAGATAATTGAAAAAGTTAACTTACATAGTTGTTTTGTTCTTTGCCTTAGGTTGTAAAGTAAACTATTCATTTACAGGAGCTTCTATTCCTGAAGATGTAAAAACGGTTTCTATTAAAACTTTTCAGAGTTATGCGCCTTTGGCAAATGCTAATATGAGTCAAACCTTTACTGAAGCTTTAAAGGATAAGTTTTTGTCTCAAACAAATTTAGATTTAGTAACAAAAAATGGTGATTTACAGTTTGAGGGTTCAATTACTGCCTACAATGTTACTTCGGTAGCAATTCAAGGAAATGAAACTGCAGCTTTAAATAGATTGACAATTACTGTTAAAGTAAAGTTTGTCAATACAAAAGATAAAGAGTTAGATTTTGAAACAAACTTTTCAAGATATACGGATTATGAAAGTTCGCAGAATTTAGGTAGTATTGAAGACGGTTTAATTGCCGAAATTAATGAGCAATTAACACAAGATATTTTTAATAAAGCAGTTAGTAATTGGTAGATGCAGGTTAATCAGTTCATACATTATTTAGATCACTCAAATGAGTTGTTAGAAGTTTCTGAAAAGGAATTAGCAATGATAATTAAAGAGTTTCCTTATTGTCAAACAGGACAATTAATGTCTGCTATCAACTTAAATTTAAATAATAGCATATTATTTGAAGAGCAGTTGAAAAGAGCAGCATCTATTTGTCCGGATAGAACAAAACTATTTGAACATCTTCATTCTAAAGACGATGTTCTTTCTTCTGAAGCTAAAGTGGAGAAATTAGTTTCTGTTGAAAGTGAGTCTGTTGATTCGCTAGTTGTTGAGAGCGAAGAATTAGAAGAGCAAGTGATTCTTGTTAATGACGATGAAATTCAAGAGGTTTTAGAGGAAGTCGATCTTATAATTGAAGCTGAAATAGAAAAAGAACCTAAGGTTGAATCAATTGAAAAGTTTATTCCTGTTGAAGCTGAGGATGAATTGGCGTTGTTAGAAAAAGGATACTTAACGGCAGCTATTAGCAGTACTATTTTATTAGAGACTGATGATGTTGCAGAAAGTCCAATAGTGAAAAAAGAAATTGAAAAAGAGGTAGATTTATTTGATGAACAAGTTGAACATTCTTTTTCTTCTTGGTTAAAACACTATAAAGGAGATACGGAAAGTGCAGAAAAAATTGTTTCTCTTAAAGAAGAAGTAGGTCGTCAAGATATTATTGATCGCTTTATTCAGGAAGATCCAAGAATAAAACCTAAGAAAACTGAGTTTTATTCGCCAACCAATATGGCTCGTATTAGCGTTACTGATTCTGGAATAGTAAGTGAAACTTTAGCAATAATTCACGTTGATCAAGGTAATTTTCAAGATGCAATTGAAGCTTATGAGAAATTAATGTTGAAAAATCCAAAAAAAAGCAGTTATTTTGCAGCCCAAATTAAAATTTTAAAACAAAAACTAAAATAATGGTATTTATCTCAATATTAGTAATCATCGTTTGTGTTTTGTTAATGCTTGTTGTATTAATTCAAAACCCAAAAGGTGGATTAGATTCCGCATTCTCTACAAACAACCAGGTAATGGGTGTAAGAAAAACAACAGATTTTTTAGAAAAAGCAACATGGACCTTAGGTATCTTGTTGGTAGTAATTAGTGTGGCTTCAGCAATAGTTACTGGAGATACTTCGGTTGTTGAAGGAGAAAATGAAGCGCAGTCTAAAATGACAGAGCAAATTGATGAAAAAGCATTGCCTGTTGCTGCACCAGCTGCAAACGGCATTCCACTTCCTGCAAATGCGGCTCCAGTTGCTAAGCCAGAAGCTGAAGGAGGAAAATAAAAAAATAACATTTTATGAAAAAGTGTCATTTAAATTAATTTTATCTGACACTTTTTTTATGGAATAAGAAATTTTGTCCTACAGGAAGTCTCTTTATTCATTTGGTACGAAATGTGACAATATTATCAAAATAAAAAATATTCATATATAAAAATATAGATTATGGCAATTAAAATTACACCACTTTCAGATAGAGTGATTATTGAAGCTGCACCTGCAGAAGAAAAAACAGCTGGAGGAATTATTATTCCTGATACAGCTAAAGAAAAACCACAAAGAGGTAAAGTTGTTGCTGTTGGAAAAGGAAAAGTAGATGAGCCAATGACTGTTAAAGTTGGAGATATGGTTCTTTATGGAAAGTATGCAGGAACTGAGGTTGCTGTTGAAGGAAAAGATTATTTAATTATGCGTGAAGCAGATATTTTTGCGATCGTTTAAATTTAGGCAAGAGGAAAATAGTAATTAGGCAATAGTTTTTCACTAATTACATAGATATAAATTTGTGGCTATTAATTAGTCACTAACAACTAAAAAAAGAAATGGCAAAAAATATAAAATTTAATGTAGAAGCTAGAGATGCATTAAAAAATGGTGTAGATAAATTAGCAAATGCAGTAAAAGTTACATTAGGACCAAAAGGAAGAAATGTAATTTTAGATAAGAAGTTTGGTGCACCTCACGTTACTAAGGATGGTGTTTCTGTTGCAAAAGAAATTGAGTTAAAAGATCCTGTAGAGAATATGGGTGCTCAAATGGTAAAGGAAGTAGCTAGTAAAACCGCAGATGATGCAGGAGACGGAACTACAACTGCAACTATTTTAGCACAAGCAATTGTTACGCAAGGATTAAAGAATGTTGCTGCTGGAGCAAATCCAATGGATTTGAAAAGAGGAATTGATAAAGCTGTTGTTGCTGTTGTTACTGAATTGAAAAGTATTTCTAAAAGTGTAGGTACTGATAACGAAAAAATTAAGCAAGTTGCAACTGTTTCTTCAAATAATGATGATGCTATTGGTAGTTTAATTGCTAAAGCAATGGCTAAAGTGAAGACTGAAGGAGTTATTACTGTAGAAGAAGCAAAGGGTACAGAAACAACTGTAGATGTTGTTGAAGGAATGCAATTTGATAGAGGTTATCTATCCCCTTATTTTGTAACTGATGCAGAGAAAATGATTGTGGATATGGAAAACCCATTCGTTTTGGTTTATGATAAAAAGATTTCTAATATGAAGGATCTTTTACCCATATTAGAACCCGTTGCACAAACAGGGAAGCCGTTATTGATTATTGCTGAAGATGTTGATGGAGAAGCATTGGCAACTTTAGTTGTAAATAAGCTTAGAGGTGGTTTAAAAATAGCTACAGTTAAAGCTCCTGGATTTGGAGATAGAAGAAAAGCAATGTTAGAAGATATCGCTATCTTGACTTCAGCGACAGTTATTTCTGAAGAGCAAGGTTTCAAATTAGAGAATGCTACTATTGAAATGTTGGGAACAGCAGAAAAAATAACGATTGATAAAGACAATACAACAATTGTAAATGGAGCTGGTAAAAAAGCTGATATAAAAGCAAGAGTTGGTCAAATTAAAGCTCAAATAGAAACAACAACTTCTGATTATGATAAAGAAAAATTACAAGAACGTTTAGCTAAATTGGCTGGTGGTGTTGCTGTTCTTTATGTTGGTGCAACAACTGAGGTTGAAATGAAAGAGAAGAAAGATAGAGTTGATGATGCTTTAGCAGCTACAAGAGCTGCTATGGAAGAAGGAATCGTTCCTGGTGGAGGAGTTGCTTTGGTTAGAGCAGAAAAGGCTTTAAAAAGCCTGGAAGGGTTAAATGCTGATGAGACTACAGGTATTGCAATTGTAAGAAGAGCTATTGAAGAACCATTAAGACAAATTATTACCAACGCTGGTGGTGAAGGTGCTGTTGTAGTTCAGAAAGTAAGAGAAGGAAAAGATGATTTTGGTTACAATGCTAGAATTGAAGAGTATACAAATATGTATGAAGCAGGAATTATTGATCCAACTAAAGTAACAAGAATTGCTTTAGAAAATGCAGCTTCTATTGCTGCGCTGCTATTGACTACAGAATGTGTTATAACAGATGAGCCAGAAGAAGAAGGTGCAGGAATGCCTCCTATGGGCGGAATGGGCGGAGGAATGCCCGGAATGATGTAATAGCGAACTGCTATATATAATTAAGATTATTACAAAGCCTTTTCATTTATGAAAAGGCTTTGTTATTTTTAACAAATGAAATTACACCTCACTCAAAAAATAGGATTAGCTGGAATTAGTTTTGTTTTTATTATAGCCTTTGTGTTTTATATAGGAGGTTACTTCTCTCCATTTGTATTTGCTTTTGCTATTCCTTTTTGTGTTTTGATACTGATAGGTTGCTCTATAAAAACCTCTAAACAACAAAAAAGGCTTTGAAGTAATTCAAAGCCTTTTTTTATAATCGGTTTTTATTGTTTATAAATCAAAATCTGGTTCAGCAGC
>CAJWVX010000171.1 GCA_913048175.1 uncultured Flavobacteriales bacterium
AATTATATCTATACTAATCCTTACTTTATTCTGTGTTAATTCATTTAATTTTAAGGCACATTATTGTTTTAAGGCTTATGATGGAACTCGATTTTACGGAACGTGTAAAGACTTTGACCATGACAATGAAAATTATCAAACCGGAAATTTAATACGAGTAGATCAGCATACTCGCTACAAGCTTGTAAAAGATTTAGCAAATCAAAAACCAGCTACTTTAAAATTTGAAATAGCTGCTAATTATTTTTTTTTATTGGATAACGAACCCCTTATTAAAGAAAGCTATTTACAAGAATATCCTCCGATGTCTGAATCGTTCCAGAATGATGGAGGACCAACAGAAACAAACCTTCTTCGCGGACCACCAAATCTTAATTCCTTATACTGTTAAAATAGTTTTGCAGTAAAATTTTGTTTCTCCTTTTTTTTATTTCTTGGATTTACAATTATTGATTTTTAATTAAAATTTCACACCTCTTTAAATATTAAATTCTAATAGTCTATTAAAATTAAACAACACTAAATAATGATTCGTTTATCCTTTAAAAACCCATATATAATTATCGTATTTGCTATTTTGGTGGCAGTTATGTCTTTTGTTATGGTACCAAGAATGGCGGTAGATATTTTACCTCAATTTAAAAAATCGGCAATGCAAATTCTTACCCTTTATCCGGGAATGCCAGCCGAAGTAGTAGAAAAAGACATTACCAGTAGAATGGAACGTTGGACAGGTCAATCTAACGGAATATTAAAACAAGAGTCTAAAAGTTTGATGGGAGTTAGTATTGTTACTAATTATTATCAAGAAGATATTGAAGCAGCTGAGGCAATGGCAAATACATCCTCTTATGCCATGTCTGATATGTATTACCAGCCTCCTGGAACACTTCCTCCAATGGTTCAACCGTTTGATCCAACGGCATCAAAACCATTAATGCTGTTAACCGTTAGTAGTGATGTTAGAAACGGAAAAGAACTATATGGTTTAGCTTATTATTCGGTTAGACAAATGTTAAGCGGAGTAAAAGGAATTATTGCTCCTGCTGCTTATGGTGGTTCTAAACGAAGAATTTACATTTATGTAGATCCATTAAAAATAGAGGCTTTTGGAATTTCGCAAACAGAAATTAGTGATGCTATTCTAAAAAATACTACGATGATTCCTTCAGGAATTGCGAATATCGGAAACTTAACTTATGCTATTGATGCTCAAGGAACTATTAAAAATGTGGAAGAATTTAATGATATTGTTATTACCCACAAAAATGGCGTTCCTATTTTTATAAAAGATATTGGTGTTGCTTCTGATGCAAGTGCCATTCAAACTAATATTGTTAGAATTGACGGAAAAGAACAAGTTTATCTTCCTATTTTTAAACGACAGGGAGCAAATACTATTGCATCGGTTGAAGCAGTAAAAAAGGCTTTACCAATGTTAATGGATAGAATGCCAGAAGATGTTAAGTTAAATGTGATTTTTGATCAATCTTCTTATGTTAAAAGCTCTATTTCTGGATTGACTTTTGCGGGAATTAGTGGTTTGATTTTAGTGATTATTATTTTGGTGCTATTTCTCGGAAACTTTCGATCGGCATTAATCGTGTCCATCAGTTTACCACTTTCTGTGATGACTGCTTTTATTGTTTTATCTGTTACAGGTCAATCAATTAACGCAATTACATTAGGAGGAATTGCTCTAGTTTTAGGGTTGTTGGTAGATAATTCTATTGTTGTTTTAGAAAACATTGATAGGCATTTGCAAATGGGTAAAAACTCCACTAAAGCTTCTATGGATGCAGCTCTTGAAGTTGCGATGCCTGTTTTAGCTTCCACTTTAGTAATTGTTGTAGTATTTATTCCCACCTTATTTTTAGAAGGGATTGCTAAAGATTTATTTTCTCCATTAGCAATAACCGTTGCTGGAGCAATGTTAGGTTCTTACATTTTTTCGTTAACGCTTATTCCTCTAGCCGCAGCTTATTTTTTTAAAGACTATTTACCTAAATCTAAAGAGGTAGAGGCTAAATCAACTGGACTTTTAGGAGGATTTAGACAATTAATTGAGAGGGGAAGAACCTCTTATCAAAGAAGTTTGGTAAAAGCACTAAACATTAAAAAGTCAATTTTATTGACTACCATAGGAGTTTTTGTTGCATCTCTATTTGTTTTAATGAATTTGGGATACGAATTATTTCCGAAAACAGATGTTGGTCAAATGGAGATTCAAGTGAGAACAGAATCTGGAACTCCTTTACGACTTGCCGAAAAAACCATTGAAAAAATGGAGGTAATTATTAAAGAAGAATTGAACAAAGATTTATCTCAAATGGTATCTAATATTGGTGTTTTTTATGATTTGCCAGCTGCTTATACGCCCAACTCTGGAACACAAGATGCTTTTATTAAAATTCAATTAAAAGAAGGGCATGAACAACCAACAGAAAGTTATGTGCCTACTTTAAGAAAACGTTTTCACAAAGAAATTCCTGGAGTAGAAATTAGTTTTAATACTGGAGGCTTAATTACTGCGGCATTAAACGAAGGAAAATCTTCGCCAATTGATGTTCAGGTAAAAGGAAATAAATTAGAAGTGTTAAGAGCCTTATCAGAACGATTAAGAGATACCATCAATGAAATTTCTTCGGTAAGAGATGTTAGAATTTTACAACGACTAGACCAGCCAACAAAAGAAATGGATATTGATAGAGTTAAAGCAGCTGAATTGGGTGTTGAACCAGTAGATGCAATTAAGAATTTAGTATCTGCTTTAAATTCTTCAACTACATTTAATAAAGCTTTTTGGATTGATGAAAATAACGGTAATCACTACTATGTTGGAGTTACTTACCCCGAAGGAGAAATTAATAAAGAACATACTTTAGATAATATAATTGCAACAAGTAATAAAGGGAAACCAGTTCCTTACAAACTTTTTTCGAGAATTAGTGAAACAACCCAACCTGTTGAAATTAATCACCATAATTTATCTAGAGAATTTAACGTTTATGCCAATATTGAAGGAGAAGATATTGGAACTGTTTCTGATAAAATTGAACAACGGATTATCAATTTTAGAAAAACCTTACCAAAAGGGTATGAGGTTAATTTTGAAGGGGAAGTTGCAGTAATGAAAAAATCTTTTTCTAATTTAGGCTTAGGATTAGGACTCGCAATTTTATTGGCTTTTTTAATTATTACGCCACTTTTTAAATCATTTAGACAACCATTAATTATCATTTTATCATTTCCATTAGGAATAATTGGTATTGCAGGGTTAATGTGGGCTACAAACACCTATTTAAGCATTCAATCCATTATGGGAATTATAATGATGGTTGGAGTATCTGTTTCTTATGGTAATATTTTGATAGACAGAATAAACGCTTTAATTAAAGAAGGAATAAACAAACGAGAAGCTATTATTAATGGAGCTTCGGATAGATTTAGACCTGTATTAATGACTGCTGCAACAACCGTTTTTGGCTTACTGCCAACTGCAATAGGATTTGGCGAAGGGGGAGAGGCTAACGTACCTTTAGCAATTGCAGTAATTGGAGGTACAGCAATGGCTACATTGTTAACCTTATACATTATTCCAATATTTTATTTAATGATAGCCAAGGATAAATTAGATAATGTGTAAATTAAATAAGGTGAAAATCACAAAATTTTAACTCGAAAAACTAAAAAAAATGATAAAGAAAATTATATATATACTATTAATAACTGCTCTTGCATCTTGTGGCGGAAATAAAGAAGTTGAAAAAGGAGTAAGTGATATTAATACAAAAATACAAACCGTTAAGGTGGTAAACCCTTTTGTAAAATCTTTTACATCTGAATTAAAAATTATTGGGAATGCACTTCCAAATAAACAAGTTAAAATTCACGCAATGGAAGGTGGGTATTTGGCAGTTTTAAAAAAGGATATAGGAGATAAAGTTCTAAAAGGAGATGTATTAGCACTTTTACAAAATCCAGAATTAACGCGATTATTAGAAAAAGATAGAGTTCAAAAAGAAGTAACAGAATCAGCATATAACAGATTAAAAAAAGTGTATAAAAAAACACCAGCTTTAACAACTACTCAAGATTTAGAAAATACTGAAGCAGCTTATTTAATGGCAAATGCGCAATATCTAGCAACTGCTAACAGAGTAAGTTTTTTAACTGTTAAAGCACCTTTTTCGGGCATTATTTCACAGCGAATGGTTGATGAGGGAGCATTGATTCAGAGTGGGATTAGTAGCACAAATGCAACGCCTATTTTTGAAATAATGGATTTAGAAACCATCCGCTTAACTATTGCATTACCAGAAACCGATATTGATAATATTAACGTAGGTATGGAAGCTAAAATTGAATTAACAGAAATAGCCGGAGAACCTTATGTTGCCAAAATTACCAGAATGGCAAATGCACTGGATAATGATTCTAAAACAATGAAAGTTGAAATAGATATTCCGAATAAAGAGGGTAAAATAAAAGGGGGAATGTTTGCTCAAGTTAGTATTCAACTAAAATCGAGCGATTATAAATTAGCACTTCCTACAGAATGTTTAATTGCTGTAAAAAGCGAGTACTTTTTATTATTAGTAAAAGATAAAAAGGTTAGTAGAATACCAATTAAAAAAGGACTTTCAAACACCAAGTATTTTGAGGTAATGAGTAATGAGGTTAATGAGGGATCGCAAGTTATTTCAGAAGGTAAAGGATTGGTAAAAGAAGGAAGTATTGTTAATGTTGTTTTAGGGAAATAGAAATATGAAAATATATAAAATAGTACTCTTAGGAATCATTTTTTTGATGCACTTTGCTGGTTACTCGCAAGATAAACAAGCAATTACATTAGAGGATGTATTAAAAATAGGAGGGGCAAGTAACCTGACTATTAAAGAGTATAATGAGCTTCAGAATTTAGCTTTAGCAGAAAGTAAACAGGCTAAAAGTTGGTGGCTACCAGAAATTTATACTGGAGCAAAAACGCATAACTTATGGGGTACAGCTATGAATACAGATGGCAGGTTTTTTGATGGTTTAGCAACAGAAAATTTTTGGGCTGGTTTAGGTTTAAATGTTATGTTGGATGTAGGAGATCATATATTTAAAGCTAAAGCGAGTAGTTTGCGCTTAGAAGCAAGCATGCATTTAACACAAAGCAAAAGAAATGAGGTACTATTAAAAAATATTAAATTGTATTACAACAGTTTGCAATTTCAATTAGAGATGATTGCTCATCAAGAGTTAGTTAAACAATCAAAAAATATAGTAGATCAGATAACTATTAGAGTTGATGCAGGTTTAACGTATGAATCTGATTTGTTGTTAGCCAAATCTAATAACAGCTACTTACAAACTAAAGCATTAGAAGCTAAAATTGCTTTTGTTACCAGTTTAAGTCTATTACAGGAGCAGTTAAATATTACACCTACAACACAATTAGTATGTGCCGATACTGTATTAACAACCTTAGCTCTTAATGTTGTAGAAACATCTTTAGAGGATACCTATAAAAAAAGACCAGAAGTAAAGTACTTAGAATTGTATGAGCAGTCTTTAGTGGTAGAGAAAAAAACATATACTACAGGCTTGTTAATACCAAGTATACAGGCAGGTACAAATATTGGTGTGTTTGGAAAGCCTGTTAGTCCTTTAGCAAACCAAGGTGTATTGAATTTTGGATTGATGTGGAAAATACCCTTAGCAGAGCTTGGCTTTGGTGGAATGAATAAGATATACCAATCTAAAATTGCACTTTCTCAAATAAAATTAGAACAAACTAAAAATCATATTAATCAGGAGGTTATTGAATCCAAACAAACATTAATACTCTATACCACTATATTGAAATTAGCTGAAGATGCTCAAACATTTTCTAAAAAAGGACTACAACAAAGTCTAGAAAGGCAACAATTAGGAACAGCTAAGATTTTAGAAGTATTTCAAATGCAACAAGCCTATTTAAAAGCAAGATTGGCTTATACAAATGCTGTAATTCGATACAATTTAACTCAATACAACCTTTTTGTAGCAATGGGTAATAATTTATAAAACTAATGTTTGGGTAAGGTTTACTCTAATTCTATTTTTTCTATCAATAGTTTAAAATCCTCCGTTGTTTTATTTCCTATTAAAAAGATGACTGCTTCAATAGATTCCCCTTCAAAATTGGGCTCATCAAGTTTTCTTCCTCTTAAGGAGGGATACATCTTTTTTAAAGGAATTTCTATTTGTTGCCACTCTCCAGAAGTAGAAAATGGAGCTACAAAGGAATGAGAATCTTCAGAATTAGCTTTAACCCTAAATTGATAATTCTTTCCATCTCCCTTAAGTTTAAGAATAACTTTAGTGTATTCTTTAACTTCTATTTTTTGAAGTTTATAACGCACAGATGAGAAGCCTCCGTTGTTCTCTAATGAGATACTTCCTTTAAAAACGCCACATCCATTTGCATCGATTTTAAATGTGCTAGCCGATTTACCTCCCATAACAATATCATCTAGGATACTCCAATCTTGAATAGCTGACTTTTGGGTAGAATTGAAAATAGTATTTACACTCATAAGCGAAAATTAAGCGCTAATTAATATTATGGATAGTTAAATTATAGTTGTAAGCTATAAATAGCAGTGAAAACCCAGGGCAAACTCATACTTTTTCTTTTTCAAGGTTAGATCTAAAAAAAACACTC
>CAJWVX010000172.1 GCA_913048175.1 uncultured Flavobacteriales bacterium
TCAGCTATACTTCCAGGTCTTAATCCATCCCCTAAAGAAAAAGCGACATCATAAGCTTTCATGATATCACAAATATCTTCGAAGTGCGTATATAAAAAACTTTCTTTATGATGAGACAAACACCATTTTGCCATAATTGAACCTCCACGAGAAACAATACCTGTAACACGTTTTGCCGTCATTGGAACATACCTTAACAGAACACCTGCATGAATAGTAAAGTAATCAACACCTTGTTCAGCTTGCTCAATTAAAGTATCTCTAAATATTTCCCAAGTTAAATCTTCAGCTTTTCCATTTACCTTTTCTAATGCCTGATAAATTGGAACTGTACCTATTGGTACTGGTGAATTCCTTATGATCCACTCTCTCGTTTCATGAATATTATCTCCAGTAGATAAATCCATAATATTATCTGCCCCCCAACGACAAGCCCAAACAGCTTTCTCTACCTCTTCCTCTATACTTGAAGTAACAGCACTATTTCCAATATTTGCGTTAATCTTTACCAAGAAATTTCTTCCAATAATCATTGGCTCACTTTCTGGATGATTAATATTATTAGGGATTATGGCTCTACCAGAAGCAACTTCATCACGCACAAATTCAGGAGTAATTTCTTTTACAGGAGTATTTGCTCCAAAACTATTTCCTGGATGTTGCCCTACTTTATCTTTATATTCCTGTAATTTTTGATTTTCACGAATAGCAATATATTCCATCTCATGAGTAATGATCCCTTGCCTTGCGTAATGCATTTGAGTAACATTTTTACCATTTTTAGCTCTTAATGGTTTTTTTATATGTTCAAAACGCAAATAATCGATATCAGAATTCATTAATCGATCCCTACCATAATCAGAAGAAATTTCAGTTAATTCCTCAACATCTCCCCTTCCTAAAACCCATTGTTGTCGAATAGGTTCTAAACCTTTCTTTACATCAATATTTTTATTTGGATCAGTATATGGCCCACTTGCATCATAAACAGTTACTGATTGATTTTTTGAAGTAGTCTTAGTAAAATTATCTTGAGTATCCTCCAAAGTAATTTCACGCATCGCAACATTAATGTCATGAATTTCTCCCTTAACATAAATCTTTTTAGAAGCAGGAAATGGTGTTTTTGTAATCTTATCCTGATTAGGTAATTTCTCTTTTTTCATAAGTCACTTTTTAACCTCCTCAAAAGAAGAGAATTCGTTATTAATTATTAAATGATATTGCACTAATTAGCATATAGCTCCTTAATATTAAGCCTAAAAAGGTTCTATTCTCTCATGTTATAAAAACACATACCATCCATTTTTCTCAGTTATTATCCTGCTATTTTGATATTTAATTAAACATCTAAATGCATAATTAATCACCCCCCTTGAGTGGCTTTTATAATTAAAATACTATCGTTTTCTTTAAGCAGAACATTATTCCATTCAGACTTTGAAATGACAGTATGATTTAAAGCAATTGCAATTCCTTTAGACTCAACTTTTAATTGAGTTATAACTGTTTCAATGCTTAAAGCCTCCTTTATAGATTGGACATTATTATTCACTGTTATATTTATCATAATAAAATAAAAACAGCCTTAGAAATGTAAATAGACGAATTTGTCCCTGGATTACTTTTCCCTTCGTCTGCATTACCAGCATCAGGTCAAAAGGGTATTATCTCAGTCGTATCAGTTTTAAAGTTGAAAATTAAAAGCACTGTATTGACTTTTACAATTTACAAATTCTTACTGGGTTAGACACCCCTAAAGCTTTTTCAAAAATAGACAATAACTAAAAAGGCTGCTCAATTAAGCAACCTTTTTATTAACATCTTTTTTACCTCAAGAAATATCACCACACTAAAACATTATAACTACATATTAAAATAAATTTTAATTAATAAAAGAATGGAATTCTCAATTTAACTTCTGAATTAATGAATTAAACAACATACCTCTATTTTTCTTAAAAAAATAATTGGCAAATAAAATTATGAGAAGTATTTTCTTTAAGCCGTCAACCATAATAACCTTCTCAGACAAAATAAATGGAAGTTTTATTTAGACGACAGTGTCCAATTAGAATACTATTATCGCAGAAATGATAAAAGTATACTCTTTTAATAATTGTATTAATCCACAAATAAATTTCTGAGGTCAATCCACATCAAAAGAAAAAAATTATTCACTCTAAAGAGAAATTATCTCAATTGACTCAACTAAAAAAATAACTTTAAAAACTATCCCCAACTTAAAGGACAAGATTTACAACAGCTTTTTCCTTTTTTTTTGAATTTCTCACAACAAACCTTCTTCTTTTTCTTTTTGGTTTTCATCACAAAAGAATCCTGAAGACTTGGAAGTTTAATATTTGTTTGTTGTTTCATTACTGCAAAAGTATTATTTAGAATGATTCTAAACAATACCACAAATGTGGTATTCGAAAACTATTTATTTACGAATAATGCCCCAATTTTGCTTGTATTGTCATACCAACTTGTTGGGCACGTAATTTCATTTTTTCTGCAATTTCTCCTTTATAATTTTCATCTATTGTCTCACCTAATAAAAACAGCCATCTTTTAAAATGCTCTGGAGTTAGCTTCTCTTTTTCATTTAAATCTTTATGAATTTGAACCACATTATTTTTATAACCTCCCGTATGAAACAATGCATTGGTCCAAAAATCAGTTAGTAATGGTAAATGATGCTGTAAATCTAATTTTGCAACATCGGTAAAAATATACCCCACCTCTTTATCTTTCAACATCTTCGAATAGAAAGCTTCCATAAGACTCTTTATATCATCTCTATCTTTTATATCTTTCATTTAAAATTAACTTCTTTTAAAGATTTCGGCAACTCTCTTGCTTCCGACCACATTTCTAATTGAATAGAACATAAACCAACAGCTTTTCTTCTAATGTTTAACTCTTCTGGGTTTTTAAATTTCAGATTATAAGGGATTGTCCCAAATTTTTGGACTTTATTTTTATTTAGTTCAATACGATCTTCTATCAAGGCATAATAAAACGGCTTTAGCTTACCTGTTTTCATTTCTGCAAAAATCATTGCCTTTATTGTAAACCAATCTTTATTTTCAACATCATAATCATCTGGCATTTGATGGCGAACGTTCCGCGAAACTTTATAAAATATTTCCCCAATTCGTTTTTTTGTTGGAAAACCATTTTTTATTATAAGAGTAGTCATTTCATAAAAAAGAGAATCTTCTCGTATTCTAGCCACATATCGTCCAACAGAATCCGTAGAGTAAATTACAGAATCTTTTATAATTTTAACCCACAATTCTCGCCCCAGCTTAGTAAACAAAATATTCATAGAGTCGAGCTCTCGATAATAAATTGAATCCAAAATCAAACCCTGTTCTGCAACCAAATACTCTTCATGCCATTTATCATAATTGGATTCATAAAGAATGTGCATATTACTTTCTCTAAACCCATCCAAATCATACATCTGTTCTATTTGAGTTTTAGTAATGCCTCCTTTAACAGCTTTTTCAAGATTAAATAAAGTCTTATCAAACTCATTACTCAGTGAATAAATACGAGCAAAAAAGTAATAACTAGTCGCATCAACATACTTATTACTTTTTAATGAATCTGGATATAAAACAGCTTTATGATACAAACCACGATTGTAATAACCCTTCATCGTTTTATGAAGTCTATCATATTCATAATGCTCTTCAGCATGGGTTTGAGCATCCACATTTAAGAATGAAAAAATCAATATCGATATAACTAACTTCATTAGTACTTTTATATTCCTATGTGACTATTTTCATAGCCTTCTTTAATAAATTCTTGCAATACGTTAACTTCAACCTCAGCTAGTTTAATTACATAAAACAACCTTACCTATCTACAATCCTACTTGATTTAGAATTATCGCAGTCTATTGAGTGTCACTAAAATTTAGTTGTACGTGGAGAAAACACAACATCAAAATCTATCTAGTCCAATTAAATTTATCCTTTTCAAATGTAAGAAAAAGACTAAAACAAAAAGCCCTTCAGAAAGAAGGGCTTTAAGGTTTGTATTAAAAGATTCAGGATCAAGTCCGGAATGCCATATTGGTTAAAACTTAATAGTCATCCCTACCAGAAAGTTAGTTCCAGCTTGAGGGTAATAAAAATTTTCAGTAACTGAAGCTCCGTAAACATAGCTATAAGTGTAGCCATTACTACTATACAAGGTGTTGAAGAGATTATTCGCTAATACATTAAATGTAATTTCCCTCATTTTCTTTGGAAAAATCGAGTAAGAAACTCTTGCATCAACTGTTTGGTAAGCATCAATTTTTCTATTAGAATTAGAAGTATTATCTAAGAATTGTTTTCCAACATACTTTGTTTGAACCATTAAGTTTAAACTTTTGATTGGATTATACTCAACAGAAGCTGCTGCAATCATATTCGGTGAAAATGCTATATCTGTATTTTTATAATTATTCTCAATAATATCGTATCCATAAGTATAATCATAAATAATTTCCGCAAAATCTTCTATTTTGTTTTGAGAATAAGTTCCGTTTAAATTTAACTTAACTTTTTTACTAATTAAAAAGCTGGTTGTTAATTCAATTCCGGCTCTAAAGCTTTTAGTAACGTTTGCCCTAATATTAGATCCAACATCGTTTAACTCTCCAGTAACAACTAATTGATTTTTATATCCCATATGATATAGATTTCCACTAATTATAACCTTCTTAAGTTTAAGTTCTGCTCCTAATTCATAATCAATTAAAGATTCATGTTGAGGCTGTGCATCCTCAGTATTATCAATAAAATCGTTTCTACTTGGCTCTTTATTACCAACAGCAACCGATCCATAAGCAGTTATCTTATCACTAAATTTATGACTAACCCCCGCCTTAGGATTGAAGAAAACAAAATTTGTGTCTATTGTTACTTCCTTTAGGTCACTATCAATTCCTTTTGCAGTATAATCAATTGTTCTCACTTGTAAATCTACAAATAGAGTTGTTTTGTTTGCGAGAATGTAATCAAATTTCAAATAAGAGTTGAAGTCAGTTTTTAATCCATTATTATCATAATAACGCTCTCTAATATCGCTTCCATTTGCATACTCAGCCCAAACTATTTCTCCAAAATGATCTCCATCATAAATATTATAAGCCCCACCAAAAGTTAACTTCATTTTATCTGACTTATAGTTTAAATTATAAGTAGCTCCATAGAAATCATTATCCAGCCATCTTCTTCTAATTAAATTAGTTTTAGAAATTGTATTAGATCCAACTACTAAATTAGTATCAATCCCATTAACGAAAGTAGTTTGAGTCTCAGTTATTAAATCATTCATTCCATAATCAGAAAACGAATCTTCTTTTCTAAATTGTTCATAATAACCTCTTCCGTATGTATAATGAAAAGCTATTGTTGCATTCACTTTATCACTAAACTGATTAGAAAAGTGTAACTGATAATTATCTTGTTGATAGTTATCAACTTCATTTTCGTATTCATACTTATTATATGTCCTTCCTGAATTTAACAAATTATAAGTTTGTGACGAATCTAATCCTTCATTTACGGCATGAGTCTCCATATCTTCTTTATTACCTTCAACTCTACTTTGAGGAGTTCCCCACCAAGATTGGTATGTTTTTTCTTTACCAGAAAATGCAATTGCCTTAACAGATAATGTTTTACCATAATAGCCCCCAGACAAATAAAAACTTTTTAAATTTGATGTTGCTCTATCAATGTATCCATCCGATTGAATGTTAGACATTCTCCCATCAAAAGCCCAACGGTTATTTAAAAGACCTGTTCCAAACTTTACAGTTTCTTTATGTGTGTTAAAAGAACCGTAAGAAGTAGAAATTTCTCCATAAGCTTTTTCATTTAATTTGGTTGTTTCAAGATTTACAGACCCACCAAAAGCACTTGCTCCATTTGTAGAAGAACCAACTCCCCTTTGTATTTGGATACTTTCTGTTGATGAAGCAAAATCAGGCATATTCACCCAATAAACTCCCTGCGATTCTGCATCATTAACCGGAATACCATTTATGGTAACGTTTATTCGAGTAGCATCAGAACCTCTTAATCTAAATCCAGTATAACCAACTCCTGCTCCCGCATCACTTGTAGTAACCATAGAAACTGAATTCTGCAATAAAATAGGAATATCTTGTCCTAAATTATTTTTTTCAAAATCTGCTTTATTAATATTTGTGTGGGCAAATGGAGAATTCTCTTCTACCCTTGTTCCAGAAACAATAACTTCTCCTAATGATACTTGGGATTTTTTTAAATCGAAATTAACGACAACATCTTTGGTTAGATTTTTTACTGGAATTTGTTGGGTTTCATAACCCACATAACTTACTTCAACAATATAGTTACCCTCCTTTAAATTAGAAAGTTTGTAACCACCATTGTTATCTGTAAATACTCCTTTAAAGGTTTCTGCTATCCGAACAGTTGCGCCAACTACGGATTGAGCAGAGGAATCATTTACTGTTCCTGAAATTGAAAATTGTGCGAAGCAATTGGCCGAAAAACCAGCAGCTAGCGTCAAAAAAAATAATTTTTTCATTACTTAAAATTTTTTTGACGAACGATGTGGGGTAACACATTCGTTTATGTTATTATTAATAAATTT
>CAJWVX010000173.1 GCA_913048175.1 uncultured Flavobacteriales bacterium
TTTTACTTTTTCACCCCATTTTATTGTTTAAGAAAAAAGTATGAGTTTGCCCTGATTGGGGGCTATAACACTTATGTGCATTCAGCAAAAAATATTAATATCGTTTGTTTAATAAAAAATAACCAAATGAAAGGGTTATTAAATTACTTATAGTCTAAATTTTATAATTAATACATTAACTAATAAAATGAGTATATTTTGAGTAATATTGGCAATTATATTTACTCCTTTAGCTGTTATTGAAAAAGACTATGGTTCATTATAATAGTATTATTATTAACCTTATGCGGATGGATTCTTGGAGTAATTGCTGCTTTAATTATTTTGAATAAGAAGTAGAAATTATTTAGTTAATCATTTTCTCAAAAGCTAATCTTTCATCACCACTATCTAATATTATTACACCGCAATAAGTATATCCTCTTTTCTTTAACATGTATTGCATCCCAAGGTTATCTCTATGAGTATCAATACGCATGCTATTAATATTCATTTCTTTTAATCTGTTTTCACATTCAGTAAAAACAAACTTTGCTAAACCTGATTTACGATAAGCATCTCCCACTGCTAATCTGTGAATTACACCATATACTGCATCTTCAGGAGTAATCCAGTTTCCATCTACATTTTGATAAGGGAGTTCTTTTTTAGTAGTAAAAACAGTAGTCCCTATTACTTTGTTAGATTCGTTTAAAACAATATAACTATCATCATTTTTTATATCTAGCTCAATTTGAGTAGTGTTCGGGTAACCATCCTGCCATTGGTCAATTTTTAATGATGCTAAATAGTTCTGGGCATCTTTGATGATTTCCATTATTCTTGGAATATCCTTAATTGATGTTACTTGTAATTTCATGTTAATTTTATTTAATCTTATTACAAAATTAATATTCTATTGCATCCCCGCAATCATCTTTAGATACATCTATACCACAAGTAAAACCATCATCTTTATAATGCATTTTAAAATGATTTTTCTTAATCCCATTTACTTTCTTAATCAACTCAGTCCTCAATTTAACATTTTTAATTTCTGATTCAGAAAAATTATCGTTGAAATTTGGTAAAGAGAAAACATCTATTACCTCACTCCCATCTCTTGGGAATCTACTTTGTGCAGCTTGTATAACGCCCAATCCACCTCGTCCACCTGGAGATGTAGCCATTAATAGAATAGGTTTACTTCCTAAGGATTTTCTGTTTGGTACTCTAGATAACCAATCATAAACATTTTTAAATGCAACGCTATAAGTTCCATTGTGCTCGGCTAAGGATATAATTAATAAATCAGCAGCATCAATAATACTAGAGAGCTCTTGTATTTTAAATGGTATTCCAGAAGCTAACTCCTTATCTATACCGTATATATCAACTTCAAAATCATTCAAATCAAGAATTTCAGTTTTCGCATTCTCAAATAAAGTTGAAGCATATTTTACTAAATTTTTATTGATAGAATTTCTACTATTACTTCCTGGTATTCCTACTATTTTCATGTTTGATTATTTTCAATCAAAAATACAGAATCTTAAAGTTTAATCTGAGTTTGAATGTTAAACGAATATGCAAAGCAATAAATATCAGTTATTTACCGTTGTTTATTTATTCAAAGGCATTATTTACTTTTTTAACTACCTCTACTATGAAACGATTATTTTTAGCTATTTCAGCTATCCTTATTTTTTCTTCAATTTTCGCTCAAAACTCAAGTCGCTCTTCATTGGTGTTTAACCCTGTTAAAGGATTAACAGCTAAAAATATGCTCGATTTAAGTGATGCTTATCACAATATGAATGATTTAAAGTACCATTGTTTTCATTTAGTAAGTAAGCATGAACAGTCTCGTTTTCAACCATCAAAATTAGCAAAACTGATTAAAGAACGATCTGCCAAAATAATGACATATTATAAAGAAAGTCATCAAGTTAAAGCCGAAAATATGTTTGTTAAATATGATGGTGGTTATCCAATATTATGGTTGCATAAACCCTCTTCATTAATGACTACAAGTGGCCAAATAGATTTAAAGGATGAGAATAAGCAGTGTTTTAGTTTTAATCCTTCTATTGATGAAACAATATTCACGGTTAGTGGAAATACTTTCTACTTCCCTCCTAACGCATTTGAAACTTTTAATGGGGTTACTATTAAGAATAAAAATATTAATATATGTATTTGGGAATTTACTGATAAAAAATCTTTAGTTTATTCAAATTTAACTACTGCAGCTAATGGTAGAATGTTAGAGACTGGAGGTTCGTTTTATATTACTGCTAATTATGGTGGCGAAGAGGTGAAATTAAAAAAAGGTGAATTGTATACAATAGAACTTTTATATGAACAATCTCATCCAGATATGTTTACTTATTATGGAAATAAAAAAGATGGAAACATTAATTGGAATGTTGACAAAGATGAACCAGTAATGGTGAATGGAGTTAATGATTTTGTCAATAATGATACTAAAGTTGAAGAGACTGAACAATTTGATGAATATGGTGATATTATTGATGGTGTTTCTTATGCAGAAAGTGAAGAAGTTGTTAATTTTTATGAAATGACAGCCGGTAAGCTTGGATGGATAAATTGTGATCGTTTTTATGATGCTAAAAACACTTCACCATTAATGGTGCGAGTTAATAGTGCAGATGAGATGGTAGTTCGATTGGTTTTTAGAGATATTAACTCTGTTATGCCAGCATATTCAAACTCAAATCATAAAGATCAATATGAAGCAACTGGAATTCCTACAGGAGAAAAAGTTTTACTACTTGCCTACTCTTTTAAAGATGATAACGCAGTATTTGGTTATAAAGAGATTGTTATTGGAGAGAATGAGATTGAAAATATCGCTTTAAATACTTTAACTAAAACAAGGTTTAAAAGCGCTGTATCTGAGTTATTGAGTTATTGAGCTAAATCAGCTCTCTTTTTTCAACCTTACATCTTATTCTATTCTTGCTAAGAAAGCTATTTAATTGAAGAGAATGGAGTGCGTATTTCTTAAGTATTTCTACATTTTCTTTTCCAGAAATTTCTTCAGAATAGACAAAACCTTTTATTGTACCATCTTTACTTTTAAAATAGAGTGTAATACTATCTTTTTCAATTACAAAAGATACAACCCCTCCTTTTTTGTTCGATATACTTTTATAATTCATCATTCCGTCTATTAACGAACTAAATATTAAATTGGTTGCATACCAATTAATTAAACTTTCTACTCGGTCAATTTGGCTTTGTTTATTTACTTATCTAAATCGTTTAGAGGTGTCTATAAAAAACTATGAGCATTTAAAAATTTTACCTGAAGCTTGTAACACTCGTTAGAATCAGTTATAATATTCATTACTCTTAACTCTTCAAAAAACGCATTAAAACCTGGTATAAAATCTGCTCTTCTTAAATAATCTAAATCACAAATAAATTTTTCTGATAAATTTTTAGGTTTTTATGGTAACTGAGTTGTAAAAATCATATCAATTTATTCTTTAGAATAACTGTATTTTGAAAGGCACTCCTTTGCTGTTATTGTTCTATAATGTTCATGGTTTGGACACTGAATAGTATGACCAGCATCATGAAAAAGAGCTGCTGTTTTAAGCAATAACAAATGCTCCTCAGAAACACCTTCTCCTACTCCTATTAACTCAGTTAGATTTACCATATCAATTGTATGGCAATAGTTGTGATAAGTTAAATGTTCAGGTAGTTTTTCTTGTAAAAAGTCTAAAACTTTTCTTTCTATATCAACAATAGTTCGTTGATTTAACATGTAAACATCTGAAAAAAACAATTTAAGTCGTTAATTTTTGTATAACACTTTAATAATCAGAATTTTTAGAGATATTTTAAATAATTTCTAATGATGATTATCGCAGAGTTAACCGAATACAAAATACACTTAAAAAAGGTATTAAACAAAATGGGGAATATTAATAAACCGCATTATCATTTTTTGACATCAACTTTGCAGACTTCCCAATCTATAACTTCTATTAAAAGAAAACTGGATAGTTTATGACATTCTAAATCAGCAGCTCTTTGATCTACAAAAGACTCATCAGAATATTTTCTATCTAAATGCTTCTGAATCTCATCCAAAAGTGTTAATCCATTATTATAAAAATCTTTTATCAAAAAAGACTTCCCAGCTCCTAATTATTCTATCGTTTGTTTAATATTTACTCCACGTTTAAACAACTCTACTTCCTTACCCAATTCAAAAGCTCTGGTTTATTTACCTTAATATCCATAATAATCAAATCCCTTTACTTTTGTGCAAACGTAGAGAATCCTTTCGCTTGTTTCCTTCACACGCAACAGCATTTACAAAATCGTTGCGAGTTTGTAATGTCTCTTTTCATTCTTCACATTTTGATTTCACTCTCTAAAATGATATTTAGGTAATACTACTTGTTTTACTAAAACAGATAATTTCTACCTATGGAGTCATCCCTTATCATTCGATATTTGTAACATAATTTAAGAAAAACATTTCGATTGAGTAGCCACTTTAAAAAGATTTAATAAAGTGACTGTTCAGGAATGAATTTCATCTAATCCTATAATAAATAAATATGACTATTCAAGAACAAGTTTCCAGTAACAACAGTTTACCTATTAAAGAATTGACTACCAACAGTAGCTGTATAAAAAAACCAAAAGGAACATTAATTACTAATGAAAATGATGACATTGTTCGGTTTAATGGCTATTATGCGTTAAACATAATTAGAAAAAAAGTCTGGCCCTGTGCCAGGATTTTTTTCTTCATACTAGTAATATCAAAGAATATATCAGTGACTTTACCTGTATATCTATAATCAACAAATCAAATTACTTCGGCACAAATGAAGAGAATACTTTCTCCCATTTTTGATATGATTTTAAATGACTTTAATCAGATCAATTTTTTTTACACATTAAATTTCATAAAGGAAAATAATATTTATGTCTAATTAAATTTAAAAGAAAACAGTCAGTTTCTACAATAAAACGCGTTTATTGCCATTTTCACATGCGCCAACATAGTCTTCTTAAAGGTAGAAATTACTTTATATTTATCTTTTTACTATACACCTGATTTTCAGATGATGCCGATATTAAATAGACTCCAGAAGGAATACTCCGATCTATTGAGATACCGAATAACTTTTCTCCTTCAATATTTAGTACAACTTTAGAATAAAATTCTTTTCCTTCAAGATTCCTTAGCACTACAAGTACTTCTTTTTCTGTCATATCTTTTAATTCAACATTTAAAGTTTTACCAGGTATTATAGGGTTTGGGTATGTAGTCATATTTCCTTTAACATTATCATTCTCAAAATTCACAGCAACAATATTAAAATATTCAGATTTACCATTGAAATCAGTCTGTTTTAAACGATAATACGATATGCCTTTTGAAGGCTCAAAATCTGTTTCAAAGTATTCCATTCCTTGATTGCTATTTCCTTGACCATTTGTTCTTAAAATTTCTTTCCAATTTTTCGCATCACTACTTTTTTCAACAGTAAAAAAATCGTTGTTTATTTCAGAGGATGTTTCCCATAACAAATCAATTTTATTTCCATTTTTAATAACATCAAAACTTAACAATTCAACTGGTAAAGGGTTTGAACTAGTCAAAGAAGCTAGTGTTATCGGGCTAAAATTATTAAAGGAGACGGCAGACAAAATACTTCCTGCAGATGAAGAACCTGCTGCAATACCAGCCATATTTTCCCATCGAGTGGTTGTTCCATCATAGTGAGCAACTGCTAAATCAGATAAATTGGATACTCCATGATCCGCACTATTCCAGGATAAAGTCACAAAGAGAGATGAGCTTCCGACTATTCTGTCCAAATCCCATAGATCGACTGAACTAATATGATCTAAAGCAAGTGCTTTCTGGTTAGGATTACTCGGACTACTCCTTGTATATTCGGCTCTAAAAACATCAGTAATCGCAGTTGGTGTTGAAATCGCCAAAGGACAATAATAATTCTCATCTCCAATTGGAAAGAAGAAAGCATCGTCTCCTATTTTTTGAATAGGACCATTTACATATCTATCAACCGAATATCCGGAGACTGTTGCGTTATCAGACATTATCAATAAACCAGAACTGCTTGTCTCCATCATTCCTGAAGAAAAAGTTAATTCATTTAACACGTCTATTGGATTATTAACAACAACAATACCACTATCATTATTCAATACTAAATTGTAAAATTGCTGTGATGAACCATTATTTATAACTTGGTTTGTGAGTTCGCAACTTTCATTCATGGTTACAGTACTCATATTTGGAAAAAAAGTTCCTTGATTATTCCAGTCTCCATGAATATCTATAGCATTACTCCCATTTATGTTTAAAGTAGCACCCAAATTAATCATTAAATCATTACAATAAGCAGCAGCGTTTATTTCTGGATTGTTACTTGTTGTGGGAATCATAACATCAGAATATAATGATGGAATACCGTTTGTCCAATTAACATTATCATTCCATGTCGAATTAACACCAAGCCAAGTCGTGATTCCTGAAAAGTTTGATTTGACAATTTGATTGGAGTTAACATCAGTAGTTGGACAGCCGTTACCATCAGGGGTAACTGTACAAGTTACAATATCGTTAAG
>CAJWVX010000174.1 GCA_913048175.1 uncultured Flavobacteriales bacterium
TCGGGTTCTGTAGAGATTGCTCCAAACATTGGTTTGGCAGATGGTATTTGCGATATAGTAAGTTCTGGTAGCACACTATTTAAAAATGGATTACGAGAAACTCAAGTTATTCTTAGGTCAGAAGCTGTATTAGCAAAATCACCTAATATAAAACCAGAACAAGAACTGATTCTAGATAAATTACTCTTTAGAATGCAAGCGGTGTTACGAGCAAAAAATACCAAATACGTATTAATGAATTTACCTAACTCTAAAATAGCTGAAGTAAGTAAAATTCTTCCTGTTTTAAAAAGTCCAACAGTATTACCATTAGCTGAAGAAGGATGGAGTTCATTACATACTGTAATTGATGAAACTAAATTTTGGGATGTTATTGATGAATTAAAAAATGCTGGAGCAGAAGGGATTCTTATTGTTCCAATTGATAAAATGGTGCTGTAATGGAAGTATTTAAAAATGTAAATCAAGAGAGTTGGAAAGCCTTAATAGAGCGGCCAACAATCGATAAGGAGAACCTTGACCAAACTGTTCAGGAAATATTGAATAGCGTTGAGTTAAATGGTGATAAAGCACTTAAAGCATATTCAAAAAAGTTTGATAATGTTGAGTTAGAGGCGTTTTTAGTTTCAAAATTTGAAATTGAAACCGCCAAAAAACTAGTTTCTAAGGAACTTAAGCAAGCAATAAATGTTGCTAAACAGAATATTGAGACTTTTCACAAAGCTCAATTTGTTGAGGAGTCTGTTATTGAAACAACTAAAGGCGTACAATGTTGGAGAAAAGCTGTTGGTATCGAGAAAGTCGGACTATACATACCTGGAGGGTCTGCACCTTTATTTTCTACCGTATTAATGTTGGGTATTCCTGCAGTGCTTGCTAATTGTAACGAGATTGTGATCTGTACTCCAGCGAATAAAAAAGGAGAAATAAATCCAGCAATACTTTATACGGCTAACTTAATTGGAATTAGTAAAATTTATAAAATAGGAGGAGCACAAGCTATTGCTGCAATGGCTTACGGAACAGAAACAGTTCCTCAAGTTTATAAGATATTCGGTCCAGGAAACCAGTTTGTTACTAAAGCAAAAGAATTGGTTCAACAAAATGGAGTTGCTATTGATATGCCAGCTGGACCGAGTGAAGTTTTAATTATAGCAGATAAAACTGGAAATCCAGCTTACATTGCTGCCGATTTATTATCACAAGCTGAACATGGAGCTGATAGTCAGGTGATATTACTATCGGATGATGAAACGATGATTACTCAAACATTAGAAGAACTTAACAAACAAATTGTTGAGTTACCAAGAGCTGAAACAGCAAAAAAGGCAATCTTAAATAGCAAGGCTGTCCTTCTTAATAATATGGATTATTGTATAGCATTTAGCAATCTGTATGCACCAGAACACTTAATTATAGCATCAGATTTTGCATCAGACTATATTGATCGTATTGTTAATGCTGGATCTGTATTTTTAGGTAACTATAGTTGCGAAAGTGCTGGAGACTATGCCAGTGGAACCAATCACACTTTACCAACAAATGGTTTTGCACGTAATTATAGTGGTGTATCATTAGAGAGTTTTCAAAAGAAAATAACATTTCAAAAAATCAATAAAGAAGGGATTTTAGGAATAGGTCCTGCAATAGAAATAATGGCAGAAGCAGAAGAATTATTTGCACACAAAAATGCTGTAACCATCAGATTAAAATATTTAAATAATGTTTGATATCAAAAATGTAACCCGAAACAATATATTTAGGTTAACTCCATATAGTTCTGCAAGACAAGAGTTTACAGGTGAAGCTAACATTTGGTTAGATGCGAATGAAAATCCATTTGAAACGGAAGTTAACCGTTATCCGGATCCTTATCAAATAGCATTAAAAACAGCTATTTCTAACCTTAAAAAAATTCCTGTTAGCCAAATTTTTATTGGTAATGGAAGTGATGAGGCCATCGATTTATTGTTTAGAGCTTTTTGTGAACCAGGAGAAGATAAGTCTTATATATTCCCTCCAACATATGGAATGTATGAGGTATCTGCGAATATCAATAACGTTGAAACGGTTAAGATAAACCTTGCAGCTGATTTTGAAATTCCTGAATGTTCTGCTATTTTAAAACAAATAGACTCAAAAGGATTACTATTTATTTGTTCACCAAATAATCCAACAGGCAATGTCTATGCTTTAGAAACAATTGCAGAAATAGCCTCAAACTTCAAAGGATTAGTAGTGGTTGACGAAGCCTATATTGATTTTTCAAATAGAGAAAGTGCTATTTCATTATTAGAGGAAGTACTGAATATAGTTGTACTGCAAACGATGAGTAAGGCTTATGGCGTAGCTGGTTTAAGATTAGGGATGGCCTTTGCAAACGAGCAAATAATTACTGTTTTAAATAAAATAAAGCCACCATACAATGTAAACTCTTTGAGTCAGATGGAAGGTTTAAAAACACTACAAAACAGAACAAAAGTACTGGAGCAAATTGAGCTGTTAAATTCAGAAAAGGCTGTTCTAGTTGAACTTTTAAAACAGATTCCTTCAGTAAAAAAAGTTTATCCTTCAGAAGCTAATTTTTTGTTGGTTGAATTTAAAGACTCAAACAAAATATTTACAACGCTTAGATCAAAAGGAATAATTATTAGAAATAGAACTTTACAAATAAAAAACTGTTTAAGAATAACAGTCGGTTCTCCTGAACAAAACAAGGTATTAATAAACGCTATTAAAGAGATTTAAAGATGAAAAAAGTATTATTTATAGATAGAGATGGAACACTGGTTATTGAGCCGCCAGTAGATTATCAGTTGGATAGTTTAGAAAAACTAGAGTTTTACCCTGGAGTATTTCAAGGACTTTCAAAAATTGTAAATGAATTGGATTATGAATTAGTAATGGTCACCAATCAAGATGGTTTAGGAACAGATTCATATCCTGAAGAAACATTTTGGCCAGCACATAATAAGATGCTTCAAGCCTTTAAAAATGAAGGGATAGAATTTAGTGATATCCTTATTGACAAAAGCTTTCCAGAAGATAACGCTCCAACACGAAAACCTAGAACTGGTTTATTGAATAAGTATATTTATGGTGATTACGATTTAGCAAACTCTTATGTTATTGGTGATAGAGCAACAGATATTGAATTAGCGACAAACTTAAAAAGTAAAAGCATATTTATTGGGGATAACAATGATGTTGCAACATTGACAAGTACTAATTGGAATGAGATTTATCAGTACTTAAAAGCTGAGCCTAGAAAAGTTCAGATCACACGAAAGACTAAAGAAACGAATATCAATATTGAATTAAATTTAGACGGAAGTGGAAAGGGGTTCTTTAATACAGGTTTAGGATTTTTTGATCATATGCTAGAACAGATTTCTAAACACGGTAATATAGATTTAAAAGTTGAAGTAAAAGGAGATTTAGAAATTGACGAACACCATACTATTGAAGATGTTGCACTCACTTTAGGTGAAGCGGTTGCAAAAGCTTTAGGATCTAAAAAAGGAATAGAGCGTTATGGCTTTTTATTGCCAATGGATGAATGTTTAGCTCAAGTTGGAATTGATTTTGGAGGTAGACCATGGTTAGTTTGGGAAGCTGATTTTAAGAGAGAAATGGTGGGAGAGATGCCAACCGAAATGTTTATGCACTTTTTTAAATCCTTTACAGATACTGCTAAATGTAATTTAAATATTAAAGCTGAAGGAGAGAATGAGCATCACAAGATTGAGGCAATTTTTAAGGCTTTTGCTAAGGCAATTAAAATGGCAAAAACTCAAACAGATAATTATTCAATACCAAGCACAAAAGGTATCATATAAATGTAACAATGGTTTGATGTAGAAATAGACAAATTGATACATTAAACCATTGTTTTATTAAATAATTAATAAAATGATCGCTATAATAAAATACAATGCTGGGAACATTAGTTCTGTTCAAAATGCGTTATCAAGATTGGGTTATGAGAGTATAATTACAGATGATGAAACTCAAATACTCAATGCTGATAAAGTTATATTTCCTGGTGTAGGAGAAGCAAGTTCTGCAATGAAATACTTGATTGAAAAAGGATTAGACAAAACAATATTGGCGATTAAAAAACCAATATTGGGAATCTGTTTAGGGCAACAATTGATGTGTGAGTCTACTGAAGAAGGAGATACTGCCTGCTTGGGTATATTTAATACTCAAGTAAAGAAATTTCCTGCAACAGAAATTGTTCCTCATATGGGGTGGAATAGTTTTACTAAAATAGAAGGTGAACTGCTTAAAAACCTACAACCAAACGCTGATGTTTACTTTGTGCATAGTTATTATGCTGAAATTAATGCCCAAACCACAGCTGTTTGTGATTATATAAAACCCTTTAGTGCAGCAATGCAAAAAGATAACTTTTACGCTACTCAATTTCACCCTGAAAAATCAGCTGATATTGGAGAGCAAATACTTAAAAACTTTCTTGAATTATGAATTCGACATGTAAGAGAGTTTTAACTATTATTTCGGTTAAAACACTCTTAGTCAAAGACTCTATTTTACAAGAAAATATAATAATTAAGAAAAATGAGAATAATACCCGCAATAGACATAATAGATGGTAAATGTGTAAGGCTATCAAAAGGAGATTATAACACGAAGAAAATATACAATGAAAATCCTTTAGAAGTTGCCAAAGAGTTTGAGGCTAGTGGAATAAAGTATTTACATGTTGTTGATTTAGATGGAGCAAAATCTAAACACATTGTTAATTACAATATTTTGGAATCCATTGCCACCAATACTAATTTAATAGTAGACTTTGGAGGAGGAATAAAAACAGATAAGGATATTGAGATTGCTTTTAATAGCGGTGCTGCTCAAATTACAGGAGGAAGTATTGCTGCAAATAACCCAACTCAGTTTTTAGAATGGATTACTAAATATGGAGCAGATAAAATTATTCTTGGAGCTGATTGTAGTAATCGGAAAATTTCAACCAATGGCTGGTTAGAGAGTTCGGATATTGATGTAATTGATTTTATCAAAGACTATGAAGCTAAAGGAATAAAAAATGTTATTTGTACAGACATTGCCAAAGATGGAATGTTAGCTGGAACATCTAATGTCTTATATCAAGAAATAATGAACGAATCTAAGGTGAATTTAATCGCTAGTGGAGGAGTATCTAATATGGATGACCTTTACCAATTGATTGAATTAGGTTGTGAGGGAACAATATTAGGTAAAGCTATTTATGAAGGAAATATCACTTTAAAACAACTTCAAGAGCTATGTTAAAAAAGAGAATAATACCCTGTTTAGATATTAAAGATGGAAGAACAGTAAAAGGAATCAACTTTGTAGATATACAAGATGCTGGAGATCCAATTGAGTTAGCAAAAAACTATGTAAAACAAGGTGCTGATGAATTGGTTTTTTTAGACATTACAGCTACAATTGAAAATCGATCTACCTTAATTGAGTTGGTTAAAAGAATAGCGAAAGAAATCAATATCCCATTTACTGTAGGTGGTGGAATAAATAGTGTTGAGGATGTAGCTAGACTAATTGAAGCTGGTGCTGATAAAGTGAGTTTAAACTCATCTGCAGTAAAAAGACCTGAATTAATAACAGAAATTGCCAATCAATTTGGAAGTCAATGTGTTGTAGTAGCTATTGATACTAAATTTGAGAATGATGAATGGAAAGTTTTTGTACATGGAGGTAGAACATTAACACCCTTAACAACGGTAAATTGGGCAAAGCGAGCTGAACAATTAGGTGCAGGAGAAATCTTGTTAACCTCAATGAATAATGATGGGACAAAAGCAGGTTTTGCATTAGAAATCACAAACAATGTAAGTAGTGCAGTAAATATTCCTGTAATAGCTTCAGGCGGTGCAGGAAGTAAAGAACATTTTAAAAATGTTTTTGAACAGACTAAAGCAACTGGAGGTTTGGCGGCTAGTATTTTTCACTATGGAGAAATACCAATACCAGAATTAAAGAATTACTTAAAAGAACAAAATATAGCAATCAGATAAATAGGCAATGCCTGTATATCATTAAATATAACAATTATGAATATTGATTTTAACAAAGACCCAAACGGACTAGTTCCAGTAGTGATACAAAACAACAACACTTTACAGGTTTTAATGTTAGGTTATATGAATGAAGCAGCTTTCTTAAAAACAAAAAAAGAACAACGCGTTACATTTTATAGCCGAAGTAAAAACAGATTGTGGACAAAAGGAGAGGAGTCAGGAAATTATTTAACGGTAAAGGATATACAATTAGATTGTGATAACGATACCATCTTAATTAAAGCAACTCCATCAGGTCCTACTTGTCACACAGGATCAACTTCTTGTTTTAAAGAAGAAACCTCCAAAGGTTTTATTTATGAGTTAGAAGCAACTATTAGTCAGCGAATTGATGACAATGATGAGAGCTCATATACCAATCAACTATACAGAAGTGGTATTAACAAGGTGGCTCAAAAAGTAGGAGAGGAAGCTGTAGAGCTAGTTATTGAAGCAAAAGATAATGATGCTAATCTCTTTAAAAATGAAGCTGCAGATTTAATGTATCACTATTTAATA
>CAJWVX010000175.1 GCA_913048175.1 uncultured Flavobacteriales bacterium
GCAGTTTCAATAAACTGACGCAATTCCTTGGCAACAGATTCTGATTCTGTTCGTAATTTATCAATTTCAGAAATATCTTGTCCTACTCCAAGTACACCAATAATTTCACCACCAGCATTTCTACGGCTAGATGAGTTGAGTAGTACCATTACCCGTTTACCATCTTTGGTAAATAGCGGAAATTCATAATTGGCTGTTTCTTTTCCTCTTAGAGCATTGTCTAATACTTGCTTTACGGCATCTCGGTAATCTTCTGTAATATAAGTTTCTACCAGATTTTCACCCAATACATCTTCTTTTTTGAACCCAGTAATTTTTTCTGAAGTCTGGTTCCACTCGTTTACTAGACCTTTACTGTCTATTCCAAAAATTGGAGCGTTGGCAGTTTCAATAAACTGACGCAATTCCTTGGCAACAGATTCTGTTTCAATACGGTTTTTGGTTAGCTCGTTTTGAAAAGCAAGTTCTTTATTGGCAAGGACTAATTCATCTGCGCGTTTAATTTTCTCTTGATTTTGAAAGGCAAGTTCCTTATTTGCAATAGCTAATTCAGCTTCTCTTTTTGCTTTTTCTTCGTCTTGAAAGGCAAGTTCTTTATTTGCAAGGGCTAATTCCTCTGCCCGCTTATCCTTCTCTTCGTTTTGAAAGGCAAGCTCTTTATTTGCAATAGCTAATTCATCTGCCCGTTTATCTTTCTCTTCGTTTTGAAAGGCCAGTTCTTTATTTGCAATAGCTAATTCCTCTGCCCGCTTATCTTTCTCTTCATTTTGAAAAGCAAGTTCTTTGTTGGCAATAGCTAACTCATCTGCTCGTTTTTCTTTTTCATCGATTTGAAAGATCAGTTCTTCAATTGAGTTTTTTTCTGTAGTAATATCATCAATAATAATAACAAATTTATTTTCACCTTTCGAAAAAGAATTTACATGAAAATACCTTTTTGTATCCGGATTGAATTGGGCGAAATGAGATGGTTTATTATCAAGGATAGCATCACCTATTTTATCAATACATGACTGCTTGATATTAGGGAATATTTCTTTAATTGTTTTTCCAGGTTTAGCTTCAATACTTCTTTTTGATTTTTTTTTATATGGAGTATTAACTAAAATAAATTTATAATCTGCAGCTATTTCTTTTTCATCAATGATAAGCTCATAATAAGTGAACCTACCACTCATTCCATCAAATATTTTCAAGAATAACGAATTACTTACATCCTTGTTTATTTCGATCATCTTTAGGGAATCCTTCATAAGTAAATACGTTGATTTATAGTGATTTTATCTAGAGCTTGCATTTAAAATATCAATATACAAAATTAAAATAAGAATTGCAATACTAGATATTACAAATAGAGGGAAAAACTGCCTATTTTATTCGCACTATGATGTTTAATAAAAGAATGAATTTTACTCCTTTCTAAAATGTAGTTTTCTTTAGATGAAATAGCGATTTAAAACCCCGTAGTAAATAAATTACGAGCTCCTTTAATTCCACATTTTTGGTATTTATGATAAGCTTGTGCAGCGCGTTCTTCAATAATTTCTTCCTTCTCATTTAAAAGCCAACCATCAATAGCAGCTTTTAGGGTATAAGCTTCTGGAGCCATTAAGTGAGTAGTCCATAAAAGAGGGTAGGCGCCCGATTCTTGTATGTGTGGTTTAAAGTAATCTTTACTATAGCAAGATTTTCTAGGAAGCCTCGCTCAATTGATGAGAGTAAGATTTTTGTGTGTGGAATTATTTTTAATGAAGAGAACAATTCTTCTTAACTTCTTAATTAATTTAGAAAGATGACATTTAAAAGACATAGCTAATGGGATGTGGAGGAAGCGCTTTGGCTATGATTCAGAGCATTAAGGCAAATAAGATGCTTCTTGGGAAGCGATATACTTATTTTGATGCAAAGAAAGATTATATCAGAGGAACTAATGGTTTAAAGTTTAGTGGTAGAAAAGCGACTAAAGAAGAACTCAAACAAGTAAAAGGCTTAAGAGTTTCTTTGAATGATAATATGAAAGACAAACTTTAATTACTTTTAGGAGATGAACAATCAGAACCCTTTTTATGATAGAATGAATGCGCTATCTGACGAAGAACTTCTAAAAGTTTTGAGTTTAAAAGAGGAATATAATCCCGAAGCTGGAGTAGCGGCTGAAGTCGTTTTTAAAGAAAGAAAACTATCAGAGGAGGTGATAGCTAACATTAATGAAGATATTCAAACGGAAACCAAACAACAAGAGGAACAGCTAAGGAAGAAAAAAGAAAAAATTGATGAAGCTTTATCTATAGTTTCAGTTTTTTCTAATGGCGTATCAACGGAATTCGATAAAAAGCAAATTAAAGGGTTTAAGCTATTAATTATTGGTTTAGCTCTTTACTATTTATATGGTGTTTATGGAGTCTACCCATATATTGAGATTGTATTTTTATTAGAGGATTTAAGTTCATTATCTCTTTTGGTGGAAACGCTTATTAGTATTGTAATTTTTCCAACAGGAATATTTTTATTGGCTAGATTAAAAAAGGAAGGATGGATTATTTTATTCTTCATTTTTACGAGTAAATTACTATTGATAGTAGGAATGACTTTGTTTGGAATCTACTATCAAATTGATTTGTGGATGAACCCAAAACCTCCATCAATTTTTGGCGGGTTTGGACAAGAACCCGATTGGATTAATAACCTGTTACTCTTACTTACACAAGGAGGTATTGTATGGTATTTTTTAAAAGATAGTGTAATGAGATTAGTTAAGGTAGACCCAAGAAAAAAGCGATTTTATATTGTTACGGCTAGTATAGTTTCTGTAATATATATAGTGTTTTTCCTTTTAATGGTAGGGGTGCTGCGTTAATAATAAGCTCCACCCAATTATTTACAATCCTTTTCTAGTTTGGTAATTTTTAATATCAACAACTGTTAAGAATTTCTAAAAGAATTATTTTAAAGGTTTTCAGTAATGTCTACTTTTAAAAATCTAAATGGAATATACGAAGAATCAAATAAAAAAATTAGGAAGTAAAATTCGAAAAGAATATCAATTGAATGATAATATTTCCGATGAATCTCTAGAATTGCTTCATGAGTATCGAGTTTCCTTTAAAGAACCGATGACTAAAATTTTTAAAATAGTCACATCAGAGAGTAGAAATATTGATTAAACCACAGTAAGAACTTATCGAATTAAAAGGATTGAATCCATTATATCTAAGCTTAAGAGAGAGAATTCGATGGGACTTCTTGAGATGGGAGATATTGCTGGATGCAGAATTATAGTTAAGCACGAACAACATATTCCAAAGATAATCAAGGCTATTGAAGAAAAGTTAAATGTGGTAGATAGAAGAGATTATATTTCTAATCCAAGAGAGAGTGGTTATCGCTCTTATCATTTAATGATAAAACCGGAATCTGGCGATAATCTTAAGAGATTGGTAGAGGTCCAAATTCGTAGTCAAGAACATCATAATTGGGCAACTCTTGTTGAAATTACGGATCAACTATATTCAGTTAAAGTAAAAGAGGGAGAAAAGGAAACGAAATTAGAAAGGTTTCATTTTTTATTATCAAAACGAATCTCAGAATTATGTTTAAATGAGATGGTCGAAATAATAAAGATTGAAAAGGAAATGGATATTTATGTGAGTATCATCAGGGTCATTCTTAAAAATCATATTAAGATACGCTCAGCATGGCTTAACTTAAATTATGATAAAAAGGACAAGTATTTTATTCTTGAAGTTAATTCTAGTTATGAAACAAATATTATTACATATTCTGATTTTGAAATAGCACAAACTGAATATCTAAATAAATTTATTAAAACTGATAGCAATGTTGTCTTAACGCATATATCAGATGCAAATTTTGATAAAATAAGTACTGCTTATTCTAATTATGTTTTGACAATGCACAAATATGAATTGGATATTTTTAGATTGTTATTTGAAATTGTAGCAACATATGCTAATAATGGGGATTTAGCAAATTATGATAAATATATAGAATATGCGTCTAAATTATTTAAGCAAACCAAAAGACATGTAAACCTATCAATTGATAAATGCTTTAATTCAAGTTATGAGGAAGAAAAGAAGATGGAATGGATATCAGAATTAGAAGGTAGAGTAAATAGAATTAGTCCAGTTGTAGATAAAATAACTCGAATTGAATTTAACCATAATAAACAGAAAAAACCAAGGAAGGTTACTCCGAAAATAGAACCTACATTATACAAGAAATTTTTAATTTGGTTAAATACTTAGTTTTGTGTTAAGGATGGAAGCGGCATCCTTTTTTTAATTTAGAATCAGATCAATGGCCAAGTCTAAAAAAGATATAGCTGACAGCCTGTTAAAACAACCAAATTTAAAAAGCCCTCAAAATGAGAACTTTTTTTATGTTTTGTCATACCGAGCACGTTTTGCGTAACAGGCAAAAGTTTCGAGGTATCTTTTGAGTTTGTAGTACCAAGGTCAAAATATACCTCTGTTCCGTTGCATTCCAATCGGAATGACATCTTGTTTGACAACATCAATAATAGCCTGCGAGTGCTACCCGCTAAATGTTTTTCTGTATTATATATTAACTCGAAATAGAACCAAATTTACGGTTGAATAGTTTTTAAATATTCTTCCGCTTCTTTTGAACCTAGTTTTTTCGCCTTTTCTAAATCTTTTATAGCTTTTTTATCTTTTCCAAATTTGTGATAAGCCATACCTCTGTGGAGTAGTAGGTCAATATCATTTTTCTTTACTTTTATTATCTTAGAGTAATAGTAGATAGAGTTTTCATAATCTCCTTTGTTCAAGTATTTGAGGCCCTTTGCTCTGTTGTCTGAACCAGGATTACCGTTCTGGATAACAAAGTTTATAGGGATGATATAATTCACTTTAACTTTTTTTCCTTTTTGTATTCCTGGACTCCAATTAGGCATAGAATTTATAACTCTTATTGCTTCAGAATCTAGTAAAGGATGAACCTTATTAATTGTTTTCACTTCTTCAATTGAACCGTTTGTCATAATGGAGAAGTTTACATAGACTTTTCCCTGTATTCCGTTGTTCCTTGCTGCAGGAGGAAATTTTACATTATTCCCTAAATATTTAAAAAGTTCACTTTGTCCCCCTGGAAATTCGGGCATAGTTTCAATAGTGAGAAATAACGTGTCATCATTATTCTTTACGATAAAGGAAGATTCTCCATCTTTTTGAATTTCGTAATCAACATTGTCAATAGTGTATATGTTTTCTTTATTAGCTTGAGAAAATCCAAGTACAGTCGTAAAACAAAATAATACAAGAAAAATATTTTTCATAGTTATCAATAATTGGATTTCAAGGCTTTAGTCTTTTTTATGTTTTGTCATACCTACTGCAACCGAGGTGTCTTTTTAGTTTGTAGTACCAAGGTCAAAAGATACCTCTAAGCTTTTGCTCGTTTCGCAAAACGTGTTACACTCCAATCGGAAAGACATTCGTGTAGGAATATCAATAATTGGGTGCAGCGCCTCGCTGCTACATGTTTCTACGATACTGTCCACCAACTTCAAATAGGGCATCTGTAATTTGTCCTAAAGAACAATGTTTAGAAGCTTCCATTAAGTACTCAAAGATATTTTCGTTTTGTACTGCGGCTTTTTGTATTTTCTCTAATTGGTCCGCAACAATGTCTGCACTTCCTTGATGCAGCTCAATAAGCATATCAATTTGGTATTGTTTTTCTTCTTCAGTAGCTCTAATAACTTCTGCAGGAATAACCGTTGGCGATCCTTTAGAATTTAAGAAGGTATTAACACCAATAATTGGAAACTCACCATTGTGTTTTAGTGTTTCGTAGTACAAGCTTTCTTCTTGTATTTTACTACGTTGGTACATTGTTTCCATCGCACCTAAAACGCCACCACGTTCGGTAATTCTATCAAACTCAGTTAATACAGCTTCCTCTACCAAATCAGTTAATTCTTCAATAATAAAGGCTCCTTGAATTGGGTTTTCGTTTTTAGATAATCCTAACTCTTTATTAATAATTAGTTGTATGGCCATTGCTCTTCTTACAGATTCCTCAGTAGGAGTTGTAATGGCTTCATCATAAGCATTGGTATGTAACGAGTTACAGTTGTCGTTAATGGCATACAATGCTTGTAACGTAGTTCTAATATCATTAAAATCTATCTCTTGTGCGTGTAAGCTTCTACCAGATGTTTGGATGTGATATTTTAGTTTTTGTGCTCCTGCAGATGCGCCATATTTTTTGTGCATTGCTTTGGCCCAAATTCTGCGGGCAACTCTACCAATTACAGAATATTCTGGATCAATTCCGTTACTAAAGAAGAAGGATAGGTTAGGACCAAACTTATTAATGTCCATTCCTCTACTTAAGTAATATTCTACATAAGTAAATCCGTTAGATAGTGTTAAGGCCAATTGTGTAATTGGGTTGGCACCAGCTTCTGCAATGTGGTACCCAGAAATTGAAACTGAGTAGAAGTTACGTACTTCCTTCTCAATAAAATATTCTTGTACATCGCCCATTAAACGCAAGGCAAATTCTGTAGAGAAAATACAGGTGTTTTGTGCCTGATCTTCTTTTAAAATAT
>CAJWVX010000176.1 GCA_913048175.1 uncultured Flavobacteriales bacterium
AATCTAACTGTCCATCATTGTTATAATCTCCCCAAGTACCAGCAATAGAACTACCTCCATCTGTAGTTACAATTCCAGAAGTCTCTTTAGTAAAGCTTCCGTCTCCATTATTATGATATAAAAAGCTTCCACTATTTATATCATATTCAGCCACATAAAGATCATCAAAACCATCGTTATCATAATCTCCCCAAGCAATTCCCCAAGAGTTTGAGGCATCGTTAGAAAGACCTGCTAAGGTGTTTTCATTAAATTGAACTGAAGGATCATAAGCCAAATTAATGATAGGCAAAACGGTGCCACAAATGGCTTTTGACTTTATAGAAAACTGAACGTAATCACCTGATTTAAAACTATTATCAAGAGCCATCTGTATTTTTAGTTGAAACCTATTGTTATTCAGATCCAACACCCCGGGCAATCCATTTTCATTTAAACTACTGTTGATATTCATTAACTGATAGGTGTTTCCTAAAGCTGTTGTTAGTGGATCTACTATTGTAGCAAATGCACCCGATAATGGATATTTTAATTGACCAGATCCGCTAACAAATGCCATAGAATTTCCTATAGCCTCTATAGCTACTTCTATACTATCTAAATGGGCAAATTTTACGCTGGCTACCTCTATGGTTACCTCTATTAAATTACTACACTCATTACCAATTGTAGTTCCAGTAATAGTAACCTGTGGTTCGGCATTTTTAGGTTCTACCTCTAGGCCAAAAGTGGTGTAAGAACAATAAAAGTGTGCAAAATCTTGCGGATAGCCAGAACACTCATAACCGGCATAAGCCACCAAATAATCTGGTGTACAAGCAGCGTAATTTCCTACTACAGTATATGATTTAGAACTGTTGGTATTAATCGTACCCAGCGCATAATAATCGCTTGTTAACTGTAAAGTATCTCCATTGCTATCATCAATTACATAAAGTAAATCTAAATCTCCTGATGGGTTTTTAAAATGCATCCAAGAATTACCTGCGCTTGAGTTTGAGGTGTTGTTACTTACGGTTAAATTCCAACTAACGGTTCTGCCTAATCCATCAATTATAGGGTTAGTAGATGATAATACTAAGTTTGTTGGCTTGTATTTTATCCGATCGGGATTAGAGGTATACCAACCACTTGTGCCTCCTCCTAAATAATTGGTTTGCCCAAATTCAAACTCCCAATTAATATCCTGAAAGGTATTAATGGGCACATCACATGTTGGGGCTAACACTAAGTAAACCGTACCATGGAAGCCATCATCACTATACTCTACCGTACCTCCAAAAGCTTTGTAGTGTTGCTCTAAATTAAAATACATATTGCCGCCACTATTGTGATAGGGAATAATATTGTTTACAGTTTGTGTGGAATGGCTGTTGGTTGTTCTGGTTCTTCGCTGCCTAAAATAAACATTTACCACCTCATAATCTGTTGGTATACTTACCCTAACCTCTTTAACATGCGCCCAATTACGGAATTCGTAAGGAAACAGGTTTCCTCCTCCAAAATTATCACAACAATCTCCAATACTCAATTTAAAGTTTTGCTGTATTGTTTTTGTACAAGAGTTTACATTGTAATTACCTACAGCGTTATTTTCAAAGTAATAACCTATCAATGTAAAACGTGCACCATAAGCATCACAACCCCATTTATCTCCGCTTAATTGAGCCGCATCTGCCCCCCAAGGTGCTGCAAGCGAACTTGAAAATAAATCGTTGTTAATGGTTACTTCCTCTACACTACCACCAATATTACCAGTTACTTTATAGTTTACCACAAACTCAATAGAATCGCCATGGGTAAAGTAAAACTGATTGGCTGGTGCTGTATTGGGTAAACCGCTACATTGAAAATTGGGTAAAAAGGAATATCTGAATTTTCGGGCAGCATTAGCCCCATCTACAGTAGCCGTTTGAAAGTTGGTACAGCTGTAATATGAATTGGTATGTTGATCGTAAATTCTAATACTCCCATCTAATACCGTTAGGTTTTGACCATAATCTATATCTGCCTCTACAAAGAAATTAACAAAATAATTGTTGTTTGCTCCAGTATCTACCAGCACTTTGTAGGTAGTTTGTAAAGTATCGCCAACCATTACTCTATTGGTTTTAATTTTAGTAAAATCTAAGGCTCCATTATTATCTGACAAACCATTGGCATCATTATCTGGATTGCCATAACTGATCCGTTCTGCATTAAATGATAAAAAGTTAAACCCTTCACAATTTAGTAAAGGGCAATGCAAATTGGTAGTTGTTGTTTTGTTACAAACCATCTCTACCACGCAGGTATTACAGCTAGCATCTGGCATATAATTAATTGTTAAAGCAATGGCTTGAGCACCCGATGTTGTAGCACCACAAGTACCTGTTAGGTTTACCGCTATTTCTGACTTCTGAATATTAAAGGGTTCTGGCGCCATAAAAACACCTGTTAATTCTCTTGTGCCTGCATTAAAACTTACCGAGTTGGCTACCCAGTTGTTCGGACTGCTTGTCCAACTAAAATCGTTTACTCCGCCTGCCCAATTTAAGCCTAATGGTAGAGTTACTACAACTTGATAATTGGCATCAGTCCCAATGGGTAAATTATTATCGTGGCTAGATATCGTATAAACAAAAGGTAATGTTTCGCCAGCAGCTATATCTATAGGTGTTTCTGTAAATATGGTCATGTTTAAACTGGTAGTTCCCTCTCCTGTTTTTGTGTTACTGTAATTGTTGTTACCACACATATCTTCATAATCCACTTTATACTTCCACCCCATTAAGGCCTCATTGTTACACTCGCTAATACAACAATGGTAACTGTTCCACTTAATAATAATGGTTTGCCCAGGCGCCACATCTACAGGAATAGTAACAATTACTCTTCCTACAGGAGAGTTTCCTAAACAAGCATAAGCGCCATCATTTCTGGTAGTAAATGCAGATACTGCTAAACTTATTGGAGTTCCGCCAACGCCAACCTGATAGGTTAAACTGGTGGCATCTATTGCAGAAAAAAGATCTTGATTGTATGCCCCGCCAGAACTCTTGTAAATATCTATAGCTAAATTAGTGGCATAACCCTGCCCATTATTAGTTAAGGTAATTTGTTGCGGACTATTTTGTGAGGCAAAACAGCTTGATAAACTCTCGGTTGAACTAATACTTAGGTTAGGGTTTTTTAAATTAACACTAACATGCCCATAAGAGTTACTGGATTGTCGGATTAAGCCCTCACACCCCCAAATAGTTTTAATTGTTGAAGTAACGGTATTGGCCACACAACCACTTGCGGTTAATGTTTGCGTAATGGTAATGCTCTCGTTGGTATTAAAATAGCCATCATTATTACCAATGCCAGCAAAATCTGCTCCCGAAAATGTAATTGTATCTGCCGTAGCATTTAAAGTACCCAAATTGGTGCTGCTTAAATCTACCCCTGCATTGTTACGGATATCTGTTAACTTAAACTCAGATAACTTTCCGTTACCAGCATTAACAATAGTTATGTTTCTTGTTACGGCATCTCCAGTAATTACTGTCTGACTTGTTGGTGATACACTAATGATGCTTAAGGCTGCATATAAAACATTGTAAGCGTTAGAGCTATGTAATACTTGACCAGATGCTGCACTAAGGCTTACATCATTTCTAAACACATTGCCTTGTTGTTGGTAAGCAATGGCCAAAATATTGGCTGTGGTAGCTAGGTTAAACACAATAGAATCTGCTGCGGCTAAATTATTGGCAGAAAACACCAAAGTGCTACCACCCACACTTTGCTCTTGCACATTATAGTTAGTTAGTTCTGTTAACGAACTTTGTACATAGGCAATGCCAGTTGGCAACTGAACTGTTATACTTACCCCTGAAAGTGCCGAACTAGAATCGTTTTTTAACTTTACCTGAAAGTTTTCTGATTGACCACATACCGTTATCTCTGGTGTTGTGGTAGAACTAAGCGTTATTAAATTTTGAGCTCCAACAATTAAGGTACTCCATACAAAAGCGAGGGTGAGTATAAATTTTATCATAGCTATCTGTTTTTTTCAGAGAGCGCACCAAGGTTGTGCCTTTAATTAATTTTTGTACAAAAACTACTGACAAACAACAAGTTAATGCTATTTTATAAAAACCTGAAAAGTTGGTGCTTGTCCCATATTGGGAGCGTTTGGGGTTGTTTTGGGAACGCTTTAGCTATGGTTAGTACGGGAGTTAAAAGTGCTGAGCTTTCGGTTACGCACTTAGCCAAAACTTTTTATTTTGTTTTACCTTTTTTGTTCTAAAGCCAAATCAAAAAGATTTGGCGGACTTGGTTTTAATCACTAAACTTTTGTTTAAGTACCAAAACCCGTATTAACTATAGATGTTGTTGTACACAGTATTTTTATATCACTTCTGAAATTAATTTTTCAGTTCCGCGTATTAAATCTTCTATTTCGTCTGTCTTTGGTTCTCTTTCTTTCGGATGTGCGCAAAGATTTCTAATATCGCCTAATCTTTGTATTAATCTCCAAGTGGGAACATCAATAACTTCTATTTTTTTTAATTCTTCATTAAAATCTGAAACTGTTGGATTGTTTTTTCTGAATTTTATTAAGTGATTAGAACAAACTTTTTTTAAATGAGCCTCAAGGGTAACTCCAGCAAGCATGCCTGAAGCACGAATGAACTTCTTTTTTAAAAGGTTTTTAGAAGCTTCTAATTCATTATCAAACAAATCACTTTGTAGAACATTTTCAATGTCAGAAAGTAAACTATCTATTCTATCGGAAGCAGATTGTAAAATAGTTATTTGACTTTCAATTTTAGAAGAAAAAGCTCCAAATGAATTAACAACTGTTTTAGAACCTCTTGTAATATTTAGATTTAAGAGGTAATCATTAATTGTATAGGTTAAATAACTAATGTCTTTTCTTTTATCGTTTTTATAATATTGAGTAAATTCATCAATTCTGTCAGGAAGAACTTGTCTAACTACAGGTAAAGATTTGGAGTACCAACTTTGATAAGACAATTTAAGCGTTTTAAATTTTTTTACATACTTTTTAAAGTCTTCATCTTTTAATAATTTTTCGATTGATTCTTCGTCAATTTTTTTTTCGATATAAGCTTCGTGGTAAAAAATCCATTGTCCTTGTTTTGTTAATTCAAGTAACTCAGTTTTAATTTTCTCTTTTCTTGTCATTTTATATTGTGTACAACGCTAGGCTATGAAGCGCAGAAGAGGTTTGGTGGGAGGCCTGTGCTTTATAGCCATTGTTATGGAGTGTTTTTACTAATTACTATTTTTTGAATAGATGAATTATTTTCTTGTTTCAATCTGATGAAATAAACTCCGTTTTTTAGTGTAGATAGATCAATTGTGTTATTCATTTCATTAAGAAAATCCATAAATACAATTTCCCCAACTGATGAAAAAATAGTGTATGAAGAATTGCTATTGCTAGATTTAATTGTAATTAAACCATTTGATGGATTTGGAAAAACCGAAAAATAATTTTTTTGGATATTGCTTGATACTCCTACCGTAATAGGTAGTGTTATTTCTTCTGCATTAAGCACTTCATCTCCTTGATGATTTGAAGTGTATTTTGAAATAAAACCAACAAGTTTTATTTTATTTTCATTATAGGATAATGGTAAGGTATAGTTCAAGGTTGTTTGATATGTCTGTCCAGTTAATGGAGAAGCACTAATAATTCCTCCTTGGCCCCAAGCTTGTGGAAGAATTGCACGCGTAACATGTTTATGAACATAACCTACAATAGGATTTCCTAAACCAAAGAATGGTAAACTAGGATCTGCATCATAAAAGCTGGATTGGTCGTAATTAATCCCACTACCTGTAACTGAGTCTTCAACCACATAAAGGTTAAATCTATAATCACCACTTGGTAGGTTTTGTAATATATCGCACGTAATGTTTGTGTTGATTACTCGTGTTGTATTATTCCAAGTTGAATTTAATGATACAGATACCATTGGATTTTCAGCTAGTCTAGTTTGAATATTATTTTCCCAAGCGTACCAGGTTTGAGCAACTTGAGCTCCTGAATATATTCTATCTGTTGCTGCCATTGGAGCTCCAGGAGCGTATTCTTGACCTATGGTGTCTACTTGAGGAAAAAACATTGCATCATTGGAATTGTATGTATGTAAACCTACTCCAATTAAATTAGGGTACGTAACCATTAAATTGTCCATTCTGTAATGTCCTTCAGGACAATTTGCACAGGCAGTTCCAGTGAATTCCTCGAAAAGAACTTTTTTGGTTTGTCCGAATAAGCTACTGGAAGTTATCAGTATAGCTGAGAAAATTATTGAGATATTTTTCATTTCATTATATTTTTAATTTATTTTAATAATCCATAACGCTAGTGTTGGTTACGTGCTTATTTTATTAATTGAGATAAAAGTAATAATTTTTGCCAAAGCAGCAGTTTACTTCTAAACAAATAAAGCGAAGCCAAGCCAACCTAGCCAAGCAAGGATGCAACTTGCAGAAAGAAGCAAGAAAGCACAAGCAAAAATTATG
>CAJWVX010000177.1 GCA_913048175.1 uncultured Flavobacteriales bacterium
AATATTGGGGCATACATATTAAATAAACAAACAGTTAAAAAGAAGTTTTTACCAATGATTAATAATATTAACTCATCAATTAAAGAGTTGGAAGAAGATTAAATCAACACAACAAAATAGCTATTTACAATATTTTACAAAAAAGCTGTTAAAAACCAGATTATACTAACCTCGCAAAACTTAAATTATAACAGAATTAAGATGATTAAAAACAGCCTCATAATTATAGGATTACTATTTATTTCGGTAGTAAGTTTAGGACAAACAAAAATAGAACAGCTTGATAAATTAATTGGTTTATATACAGAATACGGACAATTTAATGGTTCTGTTTTGGTTGCCGAAAATGGAAATATTCTTTATAAGAAAGGTTTTGGTTTGGCTAATATGGAATGGAATATCCCAAATAAAGCAAATACAAAACATAGATTAGGATCAATTAGTAAGCAATTTACAGGGATGTTAATTATGCAGTTGGTTGAGGCCGGTAAATTAGATTTACATGTTCCTATTACTACTTACTTAACAGATTACCCTAAAGAAAATGGAGATAAAATTACCATACATCACTTATTAACCCACTCTTCGGGAATTCCTAACTACACCTCTTTCACTAATTTTAGAAGTTTACAACGAGATTATTACAGTCCAAAAGACTTTGTAAAAACTTTTGCTGATTCTACTTTAAATTTTAACCCCGGAGCACAATTTTCATACAGTAATTCTGGCTATTTTTTATTAGGTGCAATAATAGAGAAGCTAACTGGAAAAACTTAAGAGCAAGTATTACAGGATAATATTTTTACTCCACTCAAGATGAACAACTCAGGATATGATCATCATCGTACGATATTAAAGAATAGAGCAAATGGATATGAAAAAAATGGTAAAAGCTTTATTAACGCCCCTTTTCTTGATATGTCTTTACCATACGCAGCTGGTTCTTTATACTCTACTGTAGAAGATTTATATCTATGGGACCAATCCTTATACACGAACCAATTACTATCTAAAGAAAACATGGATTTGGTATTTACTCCTTATATTGATGGTTACGCTTATGGTTGGGGAATTGGTAAAGAACTTATAGGTAATAAGAGTGATAGTACTTTAGTAAATGAACACCAAGGAGGAATAAATGGTTTTCATAAAATAATTTCACGAATTCCATCCGATAAAAACTTAGTGGTATTATTAAACAATACTGGAGGTGCACCTTTAAGTGAGATGAAAAATGCCATTAATGGAATTTTATATGGCACAGCTTATAAAATGCCTAAAAAATCATTAGCTATTGAACTAATGAACATCATACTCGAAAAAGGGATTCAATCAGGAATTGAAGAATTCAACAAATTAAAAACATCGGACACCTACTCGCTTATTGAAGATGATATGAATACTATTGGTTATCAATTTTTACAAGGCGAAAAAGTGAAAGAAGCAATAGCAGTATTTCAACTTAATGTTCAGGAATTCTCTGCTTCGGCAAATGCTTACGATAGCTTAGGTGAGTTATACATGAAGGATGAGAACAAACAATTAGCAATCAAAAACTATAAAAAAGCAGTGGAATTAAATGCTGATAATCCCAATGCTATAGAAATGTTAAAAGTGCTAGAAGCTAAATAGAGATTAAAATTCCCAACTACTTATGAAAACCTATTACATCCTTATACTCTCAATTATTCTAGTTTCTTGTGCTGAAAAAAAGCAAGAAACACCAACAGAAATAATTGAAGTAGTAACAACTCAAAAGATAGTAAAAGAAGAATTCCAATTTTTAATTGATTCTGCCAATTTAGATGGAGCCATTTTAATTTATGATACCGAAGAAGACACCTATTATTCTAATGATTATAAATGGTGTGAGGAAGGTAAAATACCAGCATCAACTTTTAAGATACCAAATTCTATAATTGCACTAGAACTAGGTATTGCTAAAAATGACAGTACAATCATTAAATGGGACGGTCAAACAAGGTGGAACAATAATTGGAATCAAGATTTAATATTACGTGATGCTTTTCATTATTCGTGTGTTCCTTGTTACCAAGATATTGCCAGACAAGTTGGTGTTAAAAGAATGAACGAATATGTAACTAAGTTAGCTTATGGAAAGATGCAAGTAGACTCTAACAACTTAGATATGTTTTGGTTAGAAGGAGTTTCTGAAATTAACCAATTTGAGCAAATTGACTTTTTAAAACGTTTTTATCAAAATGAATTACCAATTAGCAGCCACTCCTATTCTACCATGAAAAAAATGATGGTAATTAAGGATACTAATAACTACAAAATAAGCGGAAAAACAGGCTGGGGTTTTCAAAACGGAAAAGATAATGTTTGGTTTGTTGGTTATTTAGAAATTAATAATAAAGTGGTTTACTTTGCCACCAACCTAGAGCCTAAAGGAGAATTTGATATTAATGTTTTAGTAAACACAAGAAAAGAGCTTACCAATAAAGCTATCGATCTTATTGTCAATTAATTTAGTTTTTAGTCCTGTTTGATAACAAACGTTTTTTTACTTCTATCTAAAGAGAATATTACCATTCATCTTCAAAAACCGACCGTTAAATAAAAAAATGACAACTTTATTGCTTTTACGCCTCTCAAAATTTATTTTTAAAAAAATCTAACCTGTATATTAAATTTATTTTAAAAAACCCATGAAAAAAACATTACTAATATTATCAATAACTCTTTCATCCTGTTCAGTTGCAATAGGCCAAATTGGAGTATTAGACAGTAATTATAATCTTAATGGAATTGTTACAACTTCAACCTCATTAGATGACGATATTGGCTATTCAATTGCATCTCAATCTGATGGGAAAATAATTATTGTTGGCTCATCTGATGATGATGCTGATTATACTATTATAAGATATAATACTGATGGAAGTTTTGATAATTCCTTTGGAGTAAATGGTGTTGTTACTCATGATATAAACGGAAAGGATGATGAAGCAACAGATATTATACTTCAACCTAATGGTCAGTTTATAATTGTAGGAACAACAATTGATAATTGGAGTGATGCTTTTTTTATTGCTAGATATAATGCTAACGGAAGTATTGATAATTCATTTGGTACAAGCGGAATAACTTTAATAACAGATGAAGATGCTCAAGCACATTCAGTTTCTCTACAAACTAATGGTAAAATACTTATTTGTGGAGATTTTAGTGGATTCAATCATAGAGAAGTTATTGTTGCTAGGTTAAATGTTGATGGTAGTAGAGATAGCACTTTTGGAACTAACGGATTTGTTACTACAACATCTAGCTCTTCTTTATATGGTATGGACTCTGAAATACAGCCTGATGGAAAAATTATCATAGGAGGATACACATCTACTTCCCCATCTAATTTTGCTTTAATTCGTTATAATTCTGATGGTACACTTGATAATTCTTTTGGTACCATGGGTATAGTTACCACTGATGTTAATTCAAATTCATTAGATAATGCATACGCTGTACTTCTCCAATCTGATGGTAAAATATTATTGGGTGGCTATTCTGATAATGGGACTGCCCAATATGATTTCTCTGTAGTTAGATATAATACAGATGGAACTATAGATATTACTTATGGAACTAACGGTATTGTATTGATTGATGTAAATAATAACTCTACAGATTATGGTAGAGGAATGGCTTTGTTACCCAATGGTAAACTTATTATTGCTGGATATGCTCATAATGCGGGGGCAGACTTTGCTTTGGTCGTATTACTTTCAGATGGATCATTAGATACTTCTTTTGGAACTAATGGTAAGGTTTTTACTGATATTGGTGGTAGTTGGGATAAAGCATACTCTATTGCTCTAACTCCAGACAATAAAATTGTACTTGGTGGTTATTCTAATACAAACGGTGATGATGAATTTACTACTGCAAGGTATATTTCAGAATTTAGTATTGGGATTATCGACTTGTCACTTAAAAGTAATTCATTAATGATTTTTCCAAATCCAATTTTAAAATCAGCTACTTTAGAATATGAATTAAGTAATAAAGAAAACTTATCAATGGATGTCATTAATATTAAAGGAGAGATCGTTAAATCCATTTTTAATAATTCAACAAAACAAAAAGGGCTTCATCAAGAAAAAATTAATCTTAGTCAATTATCAAAAGGAACTTACATTTTAAGATTGTACAATAAAAACAGTCAAACGAACATTAAAATAATAAAAAAATAACAAATTACTAATATCATCTATAGCACATTACTATATTTTTAAGACAGTAATGCGCTATAGATCATAAAATAAATTATGAATAAATATGTTATACTATCAATTTGTGGCGTACTCTTTACTACTCTTGGGTTATTACTATTTGAGGATCAGCCATTTTTTAAATTCACATTTTTAATTGCAGGAATTGTTCTTGCAGCTTATGGAGTTCTTCAAGAGTCGAAAAGAAAAAAAAATAGGTAAGCTGAATAAGTTCACCGTTTTACTTATTCGTTTGTTGGTGGTAATTAAGAACAAAATAAATTTACATAGTCATGAAAAAAATACTAATTACCCTATTAACAGTAATCTCAATATCATCTGTATTTGCTCAACAAGATAAACGTCTCAAAGGGCTGGAAAAGGAACTAAATGATATTCTTGAAGCTACACAAGCTCCTGGTTTTGCCTTAGCTATAATTGAAGGAAAGAAAATTATATACGCCAAAGGGTTTGGTTATTCTGATTATGAGAATAAAATTCCAGCTGATGCGAATACTTTGTATGCTATTGGATCAACTTCAAAAGCATTCACATCCTCTATTCTTGGCCAATTGCGTCAGGAAGATAAATTATCTTTTGACGAGAGTCCAATAAAATACGTTCCTGATTTAAAATTCTTTAATGATGAAATGAATAATAACATTATCATAAAGGATTTAATGTGTCATCGAACAGGTTTACCTCGTCATGACTTATCATGGTATCTTTTTCCAACCAATAATAAAGATAGCTTACTCCTTCGTGTACAACACCAAGAACCATTTATTGGTGTAAGGCAACAATGGTATTACAACAACTTTATGTTTCTGGCTCAAGGTGTAATTGCAGAACGTGTTACAGGTAAAAGTTGGGAAGAAAATATTAAAGAGCGCTTCTTTAAACCATTAGGTATGACTAGATCTAATGTTTCTATTGACGAGTTGGAGAAAAGCTCAAATGCTGCTATTGGTTATGAGTTAAAAAAGGATAATATAATAAGCAAAATGGATTATTATCATATTGCAAGTATGAGCCCGGCAGGAAGTATTAACAGTAGTGTCAACGATATGTCTAACTGGATAATAACTTGGATAAATAAAGGAAAGTTTAATGATAAACAGATACTTCCTGAATCTTATGTAGATGAAGCTATAAGTTCTCAAATGGTTGTTAGTGGCGCCCTCCCAGAGAAAGAGTTTTCAGATATCCATTTGTTAAATTACGGTTATGCTTGGTTTCTTTCATCCTATAAAGGACACTATAGAGTTGAACATAATGGAAACATTGATGGGTTTTCTGCCTATGTATCTTTCTTTCCAAGTGACAGTATTGGTGTGGTTGTGTTAACAAATCAAAACAATTCAGAGCTTCCTGATTTAGTTAGTAATACAGTTGCAGATAGAATGTTAAAAACACAAAATAAAACAGATTGGACAAAAAGGTTTACTGACCAAAAAGTAATGGATAAAAAAGAAGAGGAAGAAGTTAAAACTATATCATCAAAAATTGAAAACACAAAACCATCACACATTTTGCAGGACTATGCAGGTAAATATTCACATCCTGGATACGGGGAGTTTAATATAACTAATAAAAATGATTCATTATTTGCCAACTTTAAGTTAAAAACATTCTATTTAAGGCATTTACACTATGATGTTTTTGAATTTTTAGAGGTAACTAAAACAGGAATTGACACTACCGACCCTTCTCCTTTAAACTTTATTTCCAGCAATAGTGGAGATATTTCTTTAGTTAGAATAAAAATGGAAGAAGCTCTGGATCATCCTATTGAGTTTAAGTATAAGCCATCGATTATTGATGTTGACAAAGCAACTTTAGAAAGATATGTAGGTGATTATGGGTTTTCTGAAAACCCAATGAAAATTTATATTAAAAATGAAACCAAGCTCTATCTCTTTATTGAAGGAGAGCCAGAGTACGAATTATTAGCAACAGACAAACATAAATTTTCATTTAAGGCTTTAGAAGGTTTCAAACTTGAATTTATAGAATCTGATGATAAATCCTTAAATGAAATAGTAGTGAGACAACCAGAAGGAACTTTTACGGTTACCAGAAAATAACGGCCATCAATACTGTGTAAAATGCATTAAAACATCATTTATACTTGTCATTACCAAACAAACTAAAAAAATTAAATATTGAAAAACATATATTTTATATTAATACTTCTGTTGGTACTGTTATAGCCCCCAATAAGATAGGAGTGTTATTCTAAATTTCAAATAATACCTTT
>CAJWVX010000178.1 GCA_913048175.1 uncultured Flavobacteriales bacterium
CAGGGCATAGCGAATAGCAATGGTGCTAATATTAATGTGAGCCAAAGAGGTAATATAGTAACTACTGGATACGGTAAACTCATTAATAATGATGCCAGTGTTATTACTAATGATGGAACTATTACAATAGCCGATGAATTAGTGAATAATGGTACAGCTACAATCAACAATGACGGAACAGTAAATGTAGCTGGTAATTGGACCGACAATGCGGGCAACGGAGTTTACTCCAATAGAGATAAAATTGGAGTAACTAACTTAAATGGAACAGCTACTCAAACTATTGCTGGCAGTACCAGTTTTGAGAACTTAACAATCAATAATTCAGCCGCAGGTTCTGCGGTTAGTTTCTCTGCAAACCAAACAGTAGAAAACACAACAACATTTACCGATGGTGTTTTAAGTACAGGAGCTAATACATTAATAAGCACAAGTAATGTTGGTTCTGTAATTACAGGTAACAGCAATACAAGTTTTATAAATGGAAACCTTCAAAAGCATGTAGGTTATTCTAATTGCTTAGATTTTGATGGTTCAAACGATTGGGTAAATATCGGTTCAAGTATAGAGGCACAGTTGGATGATTTTACTTTCGAGACTTGGATGTATTGGGATGGAAATGCAAACCAATGGTTTATGTCTTTTACAAATAACTCTAACAGCGAAAGGATACAACTTGAAGTGCATGCAAACAAAATTTATTTCGGTTGGGCAAGTAGTGCAAATGGAATGGGATGGAACTCATTTGCCGGGACTACCAATATTGTTGCGAACACTTGGTATCATGTTGCGGTGACCAATAGCAGTAGTTCAGGTAAAAAGATATATGTTAACGGTGTTTTAGAAAATTCTAGCACTAATACGTTATCTCCTTCAGAACTTAGTGGTACAATTACAGGTTCTTTAGGAAGGTTGTACAATACAGGGGCAAACTACTTTGACGGGAAGTTAGATGAAAGTAGAATTTGGAGTAAAGTTTTAACTCAAACAGAAATACAACAAACCATGAACGGGTTATTAGCTGGAACAGAAACAGGTTTAGTTGCTTATTATCAGTTTGAAGATGGAGCAGGCAGTGGAACATTAACTGATGTAACAGGAAATGGAAACACAGGTACTTTAACCAATATGGACAACGCCAACGATTGGGTAAGCAATTCAAAGCACAACACATTTGCTTTCCCTGTTGGAAATGGAACAAATACCACAGATTATGCATTAATAGATATGGAACAAACCGCTCTTACTCCTGGAACATTTACCTATTTAGATGCTAAGTTTGATGCCTTAGCTACTGGCGGAACTTTGTCTTTAACTGAAGAAGGAACCGGATACTCGAGTGTTGCAGCTGATGGAGAATGGCATTTAGTTGCTGATAATGCTCCAACAAGTATTAAGTATAACATTAAAGCATCCACAACAAACATTAGTGGTTTATCCGATAATCGGTTTGCGGTTGTTAAACGACCTACAGCATCAACAGATGCCGCAGATTGGAATTGTGCACCATGTGGTTTTGCCACAGACCCTACCGATGGAATTAACAGTAACAATGGCGCTGGCAGATTAGTCGCTGATGGCTATGCGTTAAGACGAGGTTTTACTTCTTTCTCTAAGTTCGGTATAGCATTAAGTTCAATTCCTCTTCCTATAGAGTTATTAGAATTTAACGCCTCCCTTATCGATAAAGATGTGATGGTTAACTGGATAACTGCTAGCGAAATAAACGCTGATTACTATATTGTTGAACGCAGTAAGAACAGCAATGACTGGGAATTTGTTGGACAATTAAAGGCAGCAGGCAACAGCTCAGAGATACTTAAATATGAAATGTTAGACGAAAACTCCTATTCTGGAATTTCGTATTATCGTTTAGTTCAATATGATTTTAATGGTAAGTATTCCATCTCTAACACCGAAGTCATCATAAAACTAGACAATGCATCTGTTGGAGTTTACCCCAATCCTAATAACGGTAATTTTACAATTACTCAAACAGAAATGGAGTACACGAACTTATCTATTAAAGATGTTACTGGTAGAATTATTTCGACCCAATCATTATCCAATAAAACGGAAACAATTGAAATTAACGAACCCTCGGGAATATACTTTGTTGAACTTAAAAGCAACTTTTCTGTTGAAGTAGTTCGAGTTGTAGTTAAATAAGAATTAGTCTGTTACTAAACTGAGTAAATGTAAGCTCCATTCCATTAGCAAAATCTCCAACAAACTTAATTAGAACTTGGTCTAATTCTTCAACTATTTTTGACCTTCAATTAAATTTAAGTAGAAAATTTATGATAACAGAAAATAGTATATGAAATAAACTATAATTTTATTAGCACGGTACTGTTAAATGCGCATTATATTTATTTACTTTGTATATTAATATGCTTACAAACTATCATAATTAAGAAATGGATAAACATTCTTATTTGAGTAACGCTGACGGAGATGTAATTGAAGATTACTACCAACAGTACTTAAAGAACCCTCAAGATGTTGGCGAAGGCTGGCAAAAATTCTTTGAAGGGTTTGAATTCGCAAGAAAAAATTATGACACAGAGGTTCCTGAAGGATTTGACAAAGAATTTAAGGTTCTTGATCTGATTAATGGGTACCGTTCAAGAGGTCATCTGTTTACTAAAACGAATCCTGTTCGTACTAGAAGACAATACCAGCCAACACTTGAAATAGGAAATTTTGGTTTAGATAAAACTGATTTAGAAACTGTTTTTCAAGCGGGTAATGAAACTGGAATTGGCCCAGCCAAATTAAAAGATATTATAAGTCACCTAGAAGAAACATATTGTGAATCTATAGGTATTGAATATACTTACATCAGAAAACCTGAGCAAGTAAATTTCATCAAAAATAAAATTGAATTAAAAAATAGACTTCAGTTTACTCCTGAGGATAAAAAACATGTGCTTAAAAAATTAAACCAAGCAGTTATTTTTGAGCAGTTTTTACATAAGAAATTTGTAGGTCAAAAGCGTTTTTCTTTAGAAGGTAACGAAGCTTTAATACCGGCATTAGATGCCATTGTTGAGCGTGGTGCTGATATGGGTATCAAAGAATTTATTGTTGGCATGGCCCATAGGGGGCGATTAAATGTTTTAGCCAATATCTTTAATAAAACCCACGAAGCCATTTTTAGTGAGTTTGAAGGAAAACAATACGAAGACAATGTTTTTGATGGTGATGTAAAATACCATCTAGGCTATTCTTGTGATATTACTACAGATAACGGAAATAAAGTTCACATGACTCTTGCTCCTAATCCATCTCACTTAGAAACAGTTGACCCTGTTGTTGAAGGTATTACAAGAGCAAAAATAGATACTTACCTGCATGATGAAAGCAAAATCGTACCCATTTTAATTCATGGTGATGCTGCTATCTCTGGTCAAGGAATTGTTTATGAAGTAATACAAATGGCCCAATTAGATGGCTATAGAACTGGTGGAACTATACACATCGTTGTAAATAATCAAATTGGTTTTACAACAAATTATTTAGATGGTCGATCTAGTACATACTGTACTGATGTTGGTAAAGTTACCTTATCTCCTGTTTTACACGTAAACGGTGATGATGTTGAAGCAGTAATTCAAGCCGTGCAATTTGCAATAGAATACAGACAAGCGTTTCACAAAGATGTATTTATTGATATTTTAGGATATCGTAAATATGGCCATAATGAAGGTGATGAACCTCGTTTTACTCAACCTTTATTATACAAAGCAATTGGAAAGCACGCCAACCCTAGAGATATTTATTTGAATAAGTTAATCGATGAAAAAATCATTACGAAAGCAGATGCAAAAACTTTTGAAAAAGATCTAGATAATACTTTACAAGACGATTTAGGAGAGGCTAAAAAAATAGAAAAAGCGACTGTTACCCATTTCTTAAAAAGGACTTGGGAAGACTATTCTTATTGCAAACCAGGAGAATTTGATCAATCACCCAGCACTGGTTACGATAAAGATAAATTAATAGCTATTGGTAAAAATATTGCTACTTTACCTGCAGACAAAACTTTTATCAGAAAAATAAATAGACTATTTGGGGATCGTTTAAAGATGATTACTGAAGGTGATAAATTAGATTGGGCTACTGGCGAGTTATTAGCTTATGGGACTTTATTAGAAGAAGGTCACCCTATTCGTATTTCTGGTCAAGATGTTGAGAGAGGAACATTTTCTCACAGACATGCTGTTGTTAAAGTTGAAGAGTCTGAGGAAGAATATTTACCCTTACAAAACATTTCTGAACAACAAGCTGATTTCAATATTTACAACTCGTTATTATCTGAATATGGTGTTTTAGGATTTGAATATGGATATGCAATGGCTACTCCAAATGGTTTAACTATTTGGGAAGCTCAATTTGGAGATTTCTTTAATGGAGCACAAATTGTAATTGATCAACTATTAACTGCTGCCGAAGAAAAATGGAAGACTCAAAATGGTTTGGTAATGTTATTACCACATGGTTACGAAGGCCAAGGAGCAGAACATTCTAGCGGAAGAATGGAGCGTTTTTTACAGCAGTGTGCTGAAGAAAACATTCAAGTTGCTAATGCTAGTACACCTGCAAACTATTTCCATTTATTAAGGAGACAGTTACACCGTAAATTCCGTAAACCTTTAATTGTATTTACTCCTAAAAGTTTATTACGTTCTCCAAACTGTGTATCTACTATTGATGAAATGGCAAAAGGTAGTTTCCAAGAAGTAATTGATGATGCAAATGCATCTTTAAAAGATGTTGATACTGTAGTTTTCTGTTCTGGTAAATTCTACTACGATTTACTAGTAAAACAAGAAGAAATAGGTAATACAGATAATATGGCAATTGTTCGTGTGGAACAATTATATCCTTTACCACAAATACAGTTGGATAAAATAGTCGCTAAATATAAAAATGCTAAAACCTTTATCTGGACTCAAGAAGAACCAGAAAACATGGGTGCTTGGTCTCACATGTTGCGTCACTTTACATCCGTTAACTTAATTCCAATTACACTAGCAGAAAGTGGTGCTTCAGCAACTGGCTCTTCAAAAGCCCATGCTGTAAGGCATGCTGATATTTTAAATAGAGTATTTAAAAACGCATTAGTGTTAAATAAGTAAAAGAGTAAAAGACAAGAGAGAAAAGACAAGAGTCTTCTCTTACTCTCATTAATGAGAATGAGTCTTTTACTAAAAAAATAAAAACTATTGGCTTATTGGCTTTTGCCTTTTGCCTAAAAATATAACAAGAATGGCTTTAGAAATGAAAGTTCCCTCTCCGGGGGAATCAATTACAGAAGTAGAAATTGCTCAATGGTTAGTTGAGGATGGTGACTATGTAGAAAAAGATCAGGCCATTGCAGAAGTAGATTCTGACAAGGCTACATTAGAATTGCCAGCGGAAGAAAGTGGTGTAATTACACTTAAAGCAGAAGAAGGTGATCTAGTTCAAGTTGGTGCAGTAATTTGCCTAATTGATACTTCTGCTGATAAACCAGCAGGCTTTGAATCAACCGAAGAAGTTGTTGAAGAAATTGTTGAGGCTCCAAAAACTGAAGCAGTTCCCAACCCTAATCCTGCTCCAACAGCAAAAGTTGATGTTAAAGCAACTCCTGTTGCTAAAGAAATGATTTCTGCAAACGGAATTAACGCTTCAAAGGTAGCTGCAAGTGGATCTAATGGCAAAATTACCAAAGGAGATATTGAAGCTTACTTAACAAGTGGAGTTGATGCAAGTTCTTCTGCAGGCTGGGGAGGAACAAGAGACGAAGAGAGGAAAAAAATGAGCATGATGCGAAGAAACATCGCTAAGAGATTAGTGGCTGTTAAAAATGAAACAGCTATGCTTACTACGTTTAACGAGCTAGACATGAAGCCTGTTATGGATTTACGTAAAAAATATAAAGAAAGATTTAAAGAGTCTCATGGTGTAAACCTTGGGTTCATGTCTTTCTTTACTAAGGCAGTAACTGAGGCTTTAAAACTATATCCTTCTGTTAACGGAATGATAGATGGTGACTATATGATTACCCATGATTTTGCGGATATTGGTATTGCTGTAAGTTCTCCAAAAGGATTATTGGTTCCTGTAGTAAGAAATGCAGAACAAATGAGTTTGGCTCAAATTGAAGCTGAAATTAAGCGTTTAGCGATTAAAGCTAGAGATGGAAAAATTGATATAGCTGATATGGAAGGTGGAACATTTACCATTACAAATGGTGGTGTTTTTGGATCTATGATGAGCACTCCAATTATTAACCCTCCACAAAGCGCTATTTTAGGAATGCACAATATTATTGAGCGACCAGTGGCTATAAACGGAAAAGTAGAAATTAGACCAATGATGTATTTAGCATTATCATACGATCACCGTATTATTGACGGAAAAGAATCAGTTGGCTTCTTAAAAACAGTTAAAGAAATGTTAGAAAACCCAAGTTCAATTATATTTGGAGG
>CAJWVX010000179.1 GCA_913048175.1 uncultured Flavobacteriales bacterium
AGGTAAAACCTATAAATGGACATCACTAACCAACCAAAATATTGATGAAGAGATACTGAGTAAAATTGGGTTTAGAGACAAACTTTACAACAATAAACATTTTAATAAAAAGCAGCTTCAAACATTTTTTAAAAAAGTTATTCTTTACTATGAAAGTAACGGTTACCCTTTTGCTTCAATAAAATTAGATAGTATTCAAATTGAACAAAATAGACTCTCAGCTCAATTATATATTAAAAAAAACAAACTCTACAAAATAGATAGTGTCTTGATAAGCGGTAACGCTTCGATTTCTGATAAATACATTAAAAATTACATTAAGATTAAAGAGGGAGAGATTTATAATGAAGAATCTATTAGAAAAATAAGCGCAAGAATTAAGGAATTACCTTTTGTAGTTGAAGAAAAACAATGGAAAGTGCTATTTACAGAAGAGAAGTCTAAAGTCGTACTGTTTCTTAAAAAGAAACAAGCAAGTAGGTTTGATGGAGTTTTAGGAGTGTTACCAAATGAAGAAACTGGTAAATTGAGATTAACAGGAGACGTAAAGCTAAATTTAATTAACTCGTTTCATAATGGGGAAAAAATTGAATTTAATTGGCGAGCAATTCAAGAAAATACACAAGATTTAAAATTTAATGTAATGTATCCATTTTTAGTAAACTCTCCTTTGGGTCTAGATTACAACTTTAAGTTATATAAAAAGGATACCACTTTTATTGATGTTAGTAATAAAATTGGTGTTCGATACATCTTAAAAGGAAACGATTATTTTAAACTTTTTTTTCATAATAAATCTTCCAGCTTATTATCTCAAGCTGGATTTGCTACTACCACAGTATTACCTTCTTATGCCGATGTATCTTCGCAATTATATGGAATAGAAACTTACAATACTAATTTGGATTATTTATTAAATCCCCGAAAGGGATATCAAGTTAAAATAAGTGGTTCCTTAGGAAATAAAAATATCAAAAAAAACCCTCAGATAGATGATAAACTTTATGAAGGTTTAGATCTAAAAAGTATACTCTATAATGCCGAATTAGTTGCCAACTACTACATACCAGTTACTAAACGAAACATCCTAAAGTTAGGAACTAAAAACAGTTACACCTTTAATGAAAATCTTTTTGAAAATGAATTATTAAGAATAGGTGGTTTACTAACTTTAAGGGGTTTTGATGAGGAGTCAATCTTCGCCTCCCTCTACTCTATCCAAACATTAGAATACCGTTATATTCTTGAGCAAAACTCTTATTTGTATCTATTTTTTGATGGTGCATACTATGAAAATGATGGTATTGAATCTTTTGTTTCTGATAGACCTTTTGGATTTGGTGCAGGAATGAGTTTTGAAACAAAGGCTGGAATATTTTCTATTAGCTATGCGATAGGAAAACAATTCGATAATCCCATTAAGTTTAGTTCTGCTAAAATCCATTTTGGATTTGTGAATTTTTTCTAGCACGCTAAGTGTCTCAATGATAAGGTTTTTTTTGATACATTCCGATAAAAATAAGAACACTCGAACTGACAAAAACTAAGAGCAAGACCACGAATATTTTAATTAACTTTGCTGTTACTTAATTTAGTGTATGAAAGACATCATTAATCCAATATATTTAGAACCAGCAAGAATTAAACAATTAAAAGCTGACTTTAATACTGCCAAGCCTTGTAACTATTTAGAATTACCCAACTTCTTAACTGAAGAACTGGCAACTACACTTTATGAGAATTTCCCGAAGATTAACACCCTAAATGTTAAGCGTAAAAGTTTAAACGAAAACAAGTCTGAAGATTATCATTTTGATCGTTTTCATCCAAGTTTCTCTGAACTTAAAAAAGTAGTTGGATCTAAAGAAATGTACCAATTTATGGAAACCATTACCGGAATTAAAGGGTTGGTAACCACTGATGACGCAATGGGTTCTGGAGTTCATCAAGGACAAGATGGAAGTTATGTTGATGTTCATATTGATGTAAATTACAATCCAACAGAAAACCTTTGGAGAAGAATTAATTTATTGATCTATTTAAATAAAGATTGGAAACCAGAATATGGTGGTGATTTAGAACTTTGGGATAAAAAAATAACAAAGTGCGAGGCTAAAGTACCTTGTGATTTTAATAGAGCTGTTATTTTCCTTACGGATGAAAACTCTCCTCACGGATATGGTAAAATATCTATACCAGAGGATGTAACAAGAAAATCATTTTACACCTATTACTTTACTGAAGTTGGTGAAGGGTTTAATTATAGTGATTCTCGTTTTGTATCAAGACCAGATGATTCTGTAGCTAAAAAAATTGGTACTGGAATTAAAGAACCATTAAAGATTGTTGCAAAAAAAATATTGAATAAATTGGGCTTAAAATCGTTAGATTTTCAAGATAAAAATAAAAAAAATAATTGTGGCTAGAGAAAAAAGAGAAAAGATTTCTAAGAAATCTATGAAAAAAGCAATGCGTGTTTTCAGGTTTGTAAAACCTTTTAAAATCACGTTTATTTTCGGAATGTTGGTATTAATCATTTCAAGTGTTGTAATGATGACTTTCCCTAAAGTTTTGGGAGATTTAATTGATTCTGCCAACTCAACTGACGAAACATCAGTAAACCAAACTACTATTTTCTTAATTAGCATATTCTTAGTGATTGCCTTTATGTCTTTCTTTAGAATTTACTTATTTGGAATAGTCACTCAGAAGTCTTTAGCACTTTTAAGAACAGAAACCTACAAGCATCTAATCTCATCTCCAATGGGCTTTTTTGATACTAAAAGAGTTGGAGAATTAAGTAGTAGAATTACTACGGATATTGCGTTACTGGAAGAAACTTTCTCTACAACTATTGCAGAGATTATTCGTCAAGTTATTACAATTCCTGTAGCACTGTTCTTTTTATTATTTATATCTCCTAGATTAACTGTTTTTATGATTGCAGTTATTCCCGTAGTAGCTCTAATAGGAATCTTCTTTGGTAAGTATATTAAAAAACTATCTAAAGATGCACAAGATGATATTGCAGAATCTAACGGAGTTGTTGATGAAACATTACATGGAATTGCAAGTGTAAAAGCGTATGCGAATGAGTTTTTTGAAATTGCTCGATATAAAAAGAGCATAGATAGTTCAGTAAATACTTCTATCAAAAATGCCAAATGGAGAGGGGCATTTATTGGTTTAATAATGTTTGCTGCTGGAACTGCAATTGTTTCTATTATCTGGTACGGCTTACACATGGTTCATTTAGGAGAAATTACAATTGGTGGATTATTACAATTTGCTATTTACTCGGCTTTAGTAGGAGTTTCTTTTGGAGGTTCTGCTGAGTTATTTTCTAAACTTCAAAAAGCTATTGGAGCTACAGAACACTTAATGGACATATTAGAGGAAAACACTGAAAATGTAACTTTAGAAGCTTCAGAAAGAATTTCAATTAAAGGGAATATCGCTTTTAACAATATTAAATTCTCTTACCCTTCTCGTAGAGATATTGAAGTAATTAAAGATGTTTCTTTTAATGTGGATACAGGAAAGCAAATTGCATTTGTTGGACCATCAGGTTCTGGAAAATCAACTATAGCTGCCTTGTTGTATCGTTTTTATAACCCAGAAAGTGGTTCTATTACCATTGATGGCAAAGATATTAATGACTATCAACTTTCTGAAATTAGAAATGAGATGGCAATGGTTCCGCAAGATGTAATGTTATTTGGAGGAACTATTAAAGAGAATATAGAATATGGAAAGCCTGGAGCTACGGAAGAAGAAATATTTGAAGCTGCGAAACAAGCCAATGCTTTAGAGTTTATAGAAAGCTTTCCAGAAAAGTTTGAGACTTTAGTTGGTGATAGAGGCATACAATTATCTGGTGGACAGAAACAACGTATTGCTATTGCTAGAGCCATTTTAAAGAACCCTTCTATTTTAGTTTTAGATGAAGCAACATCTGCTTTAGATTCTGAAAGCGAAAGATTAGTACAGGAAGCTTTAGATCGTTTAATGAAAGGACGAACTTCTTTAGTTATTGCACATCGTTTATCTACCATTAAAAATGCAGATAACATCATTGTGTTAGATCACGGTAAGATTAAAGAGACTGGAACTCACTCAGAACTGATTCAATTAGAAAATGGGATTTATAAGAATTTGAGTACCTTGCAGTTGACTGCTGTTTAGTCTTATTTTTTTGCTCTTTGGTCATTCTGAATGTAGTTTTATTGAAACTTTAGTTTCAGCATAAAACAAAATGAAGAATCTTAACAAATAGATGCTACTAATTTTTGGCACTATAACTGTAAGGTTTTATAATCAAAACACTTACATTTAAACAATGAACAAATTAATTTCAATCCTTTTTATATTTATCAGTTCTTTCCTTTTTGCGCAAGAATCCAAACCACCACGTGCAATTGCTAAAAAAACAGTTATCAGTAGTGACTCAATGTCAACAATAATGCATCAATCAATTAAGTTGGCCAGTGAAAACATTACTTATAATCCTAAAAAATTAAAATACAAAAAGACTTATAATCGTAATGGTAAAATACTAGAGGACGGGTATTTTATAAAAAAAGAATTGGTTAATGGAAAACTATATGTTTATGGAAATCAATACAATCTAATTTACATTCAAACGATTAAAAACTATATAGTTATCAAAGAAGAAAAAATCGAACCTAAATAATTTTTCTAAACCTGAAAAGCCTCTTGAAAATATCAAGAGGCTTTTCAGGTTTTATATCAAAAGATTCCACTCTTCATTTTTCAACCAAATATTTTGATAAAAAAAATTGTTCTGAATGATAAATCAGGATCTAAACCAAACGAGCCTAATGTTCTTCTAATACTTAAATGTGTTATTTTATCCAAAAACCTAAAGATAATGTAACCATGTTGTTTTTCAAATCGGCTGCACCACTATCAATACTAGCTAAACCATAATTATAACGTACTGAAGCGTGAACCTTTAAAACGTCTACACCTAAACCAAGAACTGCTGACAAATCGCTAGGCTTTAACTGATCTTTTACATCAGAACCAAAAGATTTAGCGCTTAACAGCATAGAATATTGAGCCCCCAATTGAAAACTAATAACCTTAACCATATATATTTTCATAACTACTGGCATATCTATGTAAGAAAGTTTTATACCGTCTGAACCAGCTATTTTCGCTCCCTTTGTAGAGAACAATACATCTGCCTCAAAACCAAGTTTGACAGGTAATTTAACCTCTATCATAAATCCACCATTGAAACCAATTAAGCTACTGGTTCCTGAAACATCACCTGATAAATTAGCATAATTAACCCCCCCACCTAATCCAAATTTAAACTGTGCATTTGCTGAAGTTGCAGTTATAATTAAAGCAACAATTAATAATCCTTTTATTTTTTTCATCTTTATTTATTTTATTTCTATTTATATAAAACTAGACAATTGCTCTTCTAGAACTTTAATTTTTGCTTCAGCATCAGCTTTTTTTGTTTGTTCTGCTGCAACAACTTGTTCTGGTGCTCCAGCAACAAAACGCTCATTAGAAAGCTTCTTGTTTACAATATTAAGAGAACCTTTAGCATAATCCAAATCTGCTTTAATTTTCTCTACCTCCGCTTCAACATCAACATTTCCTTCCATCGGAATAAAATATTCATTCGATTTTACTACAAAAGAAAAAGCCCCGTCAACCTTATCATCAACGTAAGTTAAATCAGACAAATTCGTCAATTTAGAAATTACCGTATCCAATGAATCATTAATAGCCTCATTCTTCTTTACCATTAAAGCTATCTGATCTTTATTAGGTATATTCTTAGACTTACGTAATGTTCTAATTTCAGAAATTACACTGTTGGCGTAATCAAAGTCTTTTAATAATGTTTCGTTAACAACTCCAGCTTTGGGAAAGTCCAAAAACATAATGGTATCACCATCTTTTCTATCTTCCATATTTTGCCACAACTCTTCAGTTACAAATGGCATAAATGGATGTAACATTTTCAATAACTCTTCAAAATAGGCAATTGTCGTTTTTAACGTAGCTGCATCAATTGGTTTTTGATACGCTGGTTTAACACATTCTAAATAAGAAGAACAGAAGTCATTCCATACTAATTTGTATGTACTCATTAAAGAATCAGACAATCTGTATTTCGTAAAGTTATCGTTTACAGAAACTAAAGTTTCACTCATTTTAGAGCTAAACCAATCAATAGCAATTTTTGCACTTTCTGGTTGTTCTAAACTTTCATCAACTTCCCAACCTTTAACTAATCTAAAGGCATTCCAAATCTTATTAGAAAATTTACTTCCTTGTTCTAATAATGTTTCATCAAACAATAAATCGTTTCCAGCAGCAG
>CAJWVX010000180.1 GCA_913048175.1 uncultured Flavobacteriales bacterium
GCACCGATTTTATTTATATACTTATATTCTGCGGGTGTTTCAAAAGTAGGTCCAGTCAATCCTGCATAAACTCCTTGTTGTATTTTAATATTGTTTACCTCTGCAATATTGATCACTTTACTGCGTAACGATTTATCATATGGCTCACTCATATCAGGAAATCTGGGGCCTAACTCATCAATGTTTTTCCCCCTAAGTGGATTGTCTGGAAATAGATTAATGTGATCTGTAATTAGCATAATATCACCGATTTCAAATTCAGCATTTACTCCTCCGCTCGCATTACTTAGGATAAGGTTATTTATTCCTAAGGATTTCATAACTCTAATTGGAAATGTACATTCTTTTAATGAATACCCTTCATAATAATGAAATCGTCCTTGCATAGCTACAACAGGTACATTATTAATTGTACCAAATAATAATTTACCGTTATGCCCTTCAACAGTAGAAATAGGGAAGTTTGGAATTTCTGAATATGGAATAGCAGTTTCAATATTAATTTCAGAAGATAAATTACCTAATCCAGTTCCAAGTACTATTCCAACAACTGGTTTTATATTTGTTTTTTTTTCTAAAAATGCCTTAGTTTCTTGAATTTGTTGCAACATAATCTAATATTTTTTTATCGAATTCCTTTTTATCATTGATATGAAAACAAATTTCAATAGGAATATAAAATATAGGAATATCCTGTATTTGTTTAAAAATAGAGGGTAAAGATAGTCTCATTATATCTTTTTCAGTAGTAATTATTATTTTATTGTTACTCTCAATATTTTGATATCTATCTTTAATATTAAATATATCTAGATCTGTAAAACTATGATGATCTGAATATTTAATATGTTCTATTGAATTGAATTCCTGAGTTAGTTTTTCAACTAAAGGTTCTGGTTTGGCAATACCCGTTAGTAAAAGTAAATCACCTTTAGAACACACTATTTCTTTAGCTTTAGAAGTAAATGCTTTAATCATTCCATATTTAATGAAGGAGAAATAAACGGATTGATTAGTTTCGGGATTGAGTTTTTTAATTACGTGACTTCTTTCAGCACTTGATAATGCGTTAGGAGATTTTGATACAATTATAATGTCAGCTCTTTTACTTCCATTCTTAAATTCTCGTAATTTTCCAGACGGGATAACGTAATCGTTACAGTATAGCTTATTGAATTCTGTAATTAGAATGTTAATGCCAGGATTTAAGGATCTGTGTTGGTATGCATCGTCAAGTAGGATTACCTCTGTTTCTGGATGAATTCGTTTTATTTCCTCAATTCCATTTACTCTTTTTTCATCTACAGCAACTATAAGTTTCTTAAACTTTAATCTGTACTGTAAAGGTTCATCACCAATATCTTCAATAGTCGAATTTTCATTTGATAAAAAGAAACCTTTAGTTTTTCTTTTATAACCTCTACTTAGTGTGGCAATTTTAAGATTTGGAGATAGGAGGTTGATTAAGTATTCTATATGAGGAGTTTTTCCAGTGCCTCCTAATGATAAGTTTCCTACAGAAATTATTGGGGTAGAAAAAGAGGTCGATTTAAAGATGTTCCAATCATAAAGTTTATTCCTTAAAGATAATATTAAACCATATATTAAAGAAAATGGAAATAGTATAATAAAAAATATTTTATGCATATAATCTGTAAATGTAAAACATGTTTAATTAATATTTATTAAAAATAATGGATAATCATTACAATAAAAGTATTAAAAATACGATTTGTAAAGTATGAGTAATAACATATTAAATTAAAAATCATATATTTGTAAGTGATGATTCTATTCAAGATTAAATATAATATAATTTTATTGTTAGCTATTGTTTTGTTAGCATTAACTTCTTGTCATAAAGGCGGTGAGCCAGTTCCTGAATTTGAGAATATAGATTATCCTTCAGAAGAGGTTGTCGTTCCTCTTTTTAAAAACGGAGCAATTGATGAGGAAGATTCTGATGATGATGATGGGGGTGAAGTTATTGGAGGTGATGATGGGGAAGATGATGATGGTGGCACTGTTATTAGTGGTGATGATGGAGAAGATGATGATGGAGAAGATGATGATGGAGGAACTAGTTCTGGAGGTAAGAACCAAGTATAAGCTAATTTAGTAGGTTTAAGTGAGGTTGATAGCTCTTGTAGAGTTGAAATTTATAAACAAAGTATATGTGCTGAAAGCTCGCAAATTGCGAGCTTTTTTATATTTAATAAATCCCCTTTTGTTCTGAAATACAACCGTTAATATAATTCATTCCATTATTGATGAAAACAATTGATATTTTTACTGAGAATAATTTGGTTTCCAACTTTTATATTACATATCTTTACGCCTCTTTATTTGCACGATAAAATAAATTTTTAGAATATGTTAAAAAAACTTACTGTTTTAATATCTGTAATTTTTACAGTTTCTTTAGCCCTTGCCCAATCGGGTGGTACTATTAAAGGAAAAATTCTTGACAAGGATAATAATGAACCATTACCTTTTGCAAGTGTTGTTTTGAAGAAAGGTGGAGGTCAGGTTGCTGGAGCAACAACTGACTTTGATGGTAAATTTACATTTCCAGCTCTTACGCCTGGTAATTATGATTTAGAAGCAACTTACGTGGGTTATCAATCAATTAAGGTTGCTGGTATTGTTGTTAGTGGAGGGAAGATTACTTTCGTACCTGACATTAAGGCCTCTTCAGGTGCTGAAAATTTAGAAGTATTTGAAGTTATTGATTATAAAGTTCCTCTTATTTCTAAAGATCAAACATCTTCAGGAGGTACCGTTACAGCAGAAGATATTAAAAAGATGCCAGGTAGGTCTGCTGCAGCAATTGCTGCTACTGTTGGTGGTGTTTATTCTCAAGATGATGGTTCCGGAGCATTAAACATGAGAGGTGCTCGTAGTGGAGGAACCGATACATATATAGATGGTATTAAAGTTCGTGGATCTCAAAATCTACCTAAATCAGCTATTGAGCAGGTTTCTGTAATTACAGGAGGTATTCCTGCCCAGTTTGGAGATTTAACTGGTGGTATTATTAATATTACAACTAAAGGTGCCTCTAAAGACTGGTTTGGTGGAATTGAATATGTTACTTCAGGATTTAAGACAGGAGATAAGGTGGTTGGTTTAGATCAATTTGGTTTTAATTTGCTGGGTTTTAGTGTCTCAGGTCCAATTTTAACAAAGAAAGATTCTGCAGGAAATAAGAAAAACGCAATTGCTGGTTTCTTCTTGTCTGGTGAATTTAAACATGAGGTTGATCCAAGACCGACTGTTGGTGGTGGAGCAAAGGTTGTTGACGATAAAATGACTGAATTAAACGAAACTCCTTTCACTCAAAATTTAACTGAAGTAGGAGGTGTAACTAATAGTGCTGACTTTTTAAGGTCTTCAGATATTGAACAATCTCCATTCAGATTAAATGTTGCTCGTAAGGCAATGAATATTGCAGGAAAAATTGATATAACAACATCAAAAACTACGAATTTAACTGTTGGTGGATCTTTTGACAGAAGGGATAGTAAAGGTTACAGTCGTGCTGGGTCGCTTTTAAATTCTCAGAATAACGCACAACTTATTAGAAATACTTGGAGGGTATATGGAAGATTTACTCAGCGTTTTGCAAATTCTACTGATGAAGAAAACCCTTCTTTAGTTAAAGATGCTTTTATTTCTTTTCAAGTTGATTATTCTAGAACTAATAATAGAAATCAAAGTGATAGGCATAAAGATAATTTTTCTCACTATGGTTATGTAGGTAACTTTACTAGCACAAGAGTTATAGATTATGCGAATGATCAATTTAAACCTACACGTGGTAACGATCAATTAGCTGACCAGTTTGGAAGTTTGTCAAATGAGGTAACTACTCTGTATTCTTTTGAGCCAGGGGATTTAAATCCAGTTTTAGCAAATTACACTTCTAATTACTATAATGTTTTTGCGAATGATCCTGTTGGTAATTGGGATAATATATTGAGCATGCAATCTGGTCAAGGTTTGGCTAACGGAGATAGACCTATTAGTGTATATGGATTATGGAATTCTATGGGTTCACCTTATGATGATTATCGAAATGTTGAAACTAGTCAGTTTAGAATTACTGGCCAAGGTAGTGCAAGTATTAAAGATCATGCAATTCAAGTAGGATTTGAATACGAACAAAATGTTGATAGAAATTATACCGTTGATAAAATTTCTGAATTATGGACTTATGGAAGAGGCCTTACCAATACTCAAAGAGATGCTAGAAATACGGAGGTTGGACAATATGATTCTGTTTTAGTAAATACAAGTCCTACATTATATCAATATACTTTTGGACAAAGATATGTATCTGGAGATCATAGCACTTTTGATAAAAACTTAAGAGAATCATTAGGTATGGGTGAACGAGATTTGAATTGGATTGATTTTGATTCTTATGGCGCTGATGTTTGGGATATTGGAATGTTTTCTTCTGATGAATTGATAAACGGGGGAGGTTTTGTTAATGCAAATGGATATGATTATGAAGGAAATAAATTATCAGGGAATCCTAGTTTAGATGATTTCTTTAATAAGGTTGATGATCGTGGAGATAAGTTGAGACAGCAGGCTGCTTTTACACCAATCTATGTAGCTGGATATATTCAGGATAAGTTTTCTTTTGATGATTTAGTTTTTAATGTTGGGGTTAGAATTGATAGATATGATGCAAATCAATCTGTACTAAAGGATAAATACACTGTATTACCAATTAAAACTGTTGGGGACGTTAGAAATGAAATTTCTGTTGAGGGTGTTGATATTCCTTCTAATATTGGAGATGATTTTCAAATTTATGTAGCAGATGCTGCTGATCCTCAAGCTAACGCAATAGTTGGATTTAGAGATGGTGATACTTGGTATAATTCAGAAGGAGAAGAGATTTCAAATCCTCGAGTTTTACATCCAACTGAAATTCCTCAACCTTGGTTAGTAGATCCTTCAAAAAACAATGTATTTAGAGATTTAACTGCAGAATCTTTTACGGATTATGAACCACAAGTTAATATTTCTCCAAGGATTGCATTTTCGTTTCCAATTTCTGATGAAGCATTATTTTTTGCTCATTATGATGTGTTAACACAACGTCCTTCAGGGAATGTAAATAGATTAGATTTAATTAGTTATTTAGATTTTGATGCAGGTGGTACAAATTCTTTTAGAACGACATTTAATAATCCTAATTTAAAAGCTGAGCAAACAATTGATTATGAAATTGGTTTTCAACAAAAATTGGATAATTATTCATCATTAAAGTTTGCTGGATTTTATAGGGAAAATAGAAACCAAGTTCAAATAGCTCAAGTTTTAGGTGCGTATCCAGGTAATTATGAAACATATGAGAATAAAGATTTTGGAACTGTAAAAGGCCTTACGATTGCCTATGATCTTAGAACAAGAGGTAATATGTCTCTAAGGGCTAATTATACTTTGCAATTTGCAGATGGTACTGGTTCTGATATTTCAACATCTAGATCACTAGTTCGAGGTGGATTTGGAAATTTAAGAACTTTAATCCCTTTATCATTTGATCAAAGGCATGCAATTCAGTTATCTTCGGATTACAGATATGGTTCTAAAAAGAATTATAATGGTCCTGTTTTATTTGGTAAGGACATATTACAAAATACAGGTGTTAATTTAATTATGAGAGCTGGATCTGGTAGACCTTATACAAAAAGGTCAAGAGTAAGTGGTAATCAGGTTTTTATTACTGGTGTAGGAAGGGGTAATCAACCTCAAGAAGGTCAATTAAACTCTTCTAGATTATCATTTACCACAACATTTGATTTAAAAGTTGATAGAACTGTTGATATTAAGTTTGGAAAAGTTAAAGAAGGAGAAGATAGGAAAGAGGCTAGTTTAAATATCTATTTTCAGATATTAAACTTGTTGAATGCTGAGAATCCAATCAATATTTATGAATTCACCGGAAACTCTACAGATGATGGTTTCTTAGCTGCATCTTATCAGCAAGCAGCTATAGAAAATGAAACTGATCCTCAGTCTTTTAGAGATCTTTATACCGCTAGTGTTGATGATGGAAGAAATTTTGCACTTCCAAGGAGAATTAGATTAGGAATTCAATTAAATTTTTAAATAGGAATTAAATTAAGTTTATTACTATGAGTAATTACAAAAATATAATGAGAAAATTTGGATTAGTTGTTTTGGTGATTTTCACCATTTCAGAAGCAAATGCTCGAAGAAATACATCGTTGAACAAATCAGGTAATGATTCTCCAGTACTTACTGC
>CAJWVX010000181.1 GCA_913048175.1 uncultured Flavobacteriales bacterium
TATTTACATGTGCTGATTTAGGAGCTGTTAATGTTACCTTAACAGTAACAGATGGAAGTACAAACACAGATGATTGTATAGCAATAGTAACAGTAATTGACACTTCTGCACCAGTAGTAAATTGTCCAGGTAATCAAACAGAAGCAGGCGATGCCTTATGCTTAGCACTTGTTGGAGACTACACGGTATTAACAACATCAACAGATGTCTGTGATGCTAGTCCAGTAATTACACAAAACCCAGTAGCAGGAACAAGCTTTTCTGGAGTACAAACAGTGTGGTTGATTAGTACAGATGCTTCAGGAAATCAAGACAGTTGTTCAATTACAGTGTCTATAACGGATGCAATTGCACCGAGTATTACATGTCCAAGTAATCAAAACGTAAGTTTCGATGCTACTTGTCAGTATGCCTTATTAGACTATACAGGTTTAACAACAGGAGCAGATAACTGTGGAACAGTAAGCTTTACACAATCTCCAGTTGCAGGAACATTAATTGGTGGAACAACCACTATTACGATGACCGCAGATGATGGAAATGGAAATACAACACAATGTACATTTGATGTGATTCCGGTTGATAATGATGTGCCTAATATTACATGTCCAACAGTACAAACAGTAGTAGGAGATGCTAGCTGTCAAATATCTATCATCGACTATACTTTAATGGCAGTAGTAACTGATAATTGTGATGCCAACTCAATAGTAACACAAAGCCCTTTAGTAGGAACTGTGGTTGGGGAAGAAAGTAATACAGTTTGGATCTATGCAACAGATTTAGCTGGTAATGTAGACAGTTGTTCTTTTGAGGTGATTGTTTCAGATACGATTGCACCAATAATTACTTGTTTACCAAGTCAAACAGAGTACTTAGATGTAAACTGTGAAATTTCATTACCAGATTACGGCTCAATAATGACTAGCTCAGATAACTGTGATGCAAACCTTACCATTACTCAAATACCTGAATCAGGAACAGTTTATAATGGAGAGCAAGAAGTTCCGGTAGAAGTAACCTTTACAGATGAAGCAGGAAATGCAAGTAGTTGTACATTTATTACGAGTGTATCGTTAGATGAAAATTCTGGATGTGATGGAAGACCAATTATTGCCACTTTATTAACTCCAAACGGAGATGGTAAAAATGATAGATGGATAATAAGAGAGACCAACTACATTAGAAACTGTACAGTAATGGTATTTAATCGTTGGGGACAAAAAGTCTATGAGTCTACCGGTTATGATAATAGTTGGACTGGAACATCAGAAGGAGGAGCAGATTTACCTGATGGAGCATACTATTATGTAATTAGTTGTGAAGAGGATGTAAATTATACAGGTCCAGTAACGATATTAAGAACAAATAAATAAAACGATAATAGTTTATTTAGGAGCCAGTAATCATTTAGTGTTGATTAGAAAAACGCTAAATGATTAACGGATCTCTGTTTACCCGAAAAGATAAAAACAAAAAGATGAAAAAAATATTTTATATAACAGTATTGTCAGCATTATTGGGAGGTTCATTAAGTGCACAACAATTACCTTTAAGTAGTTTGTATAACGTTAATAAGTTTCAACATAACTCAGCTTATGCTGGATTTTCTGATTGTCTAGAAGGCTACTTAAGCCACAGAACACAATGGGTTGGGGTTGCAGGAGCACCAACAACTAACTATTTAAGCCTTCATTCAGGAGTCGGAAAAAATATGGGGCTAGGAGTAAACTTAGCTTTAGATCAAACAGATATTATTTCCAAATTTTCAGGATCATTATCTTATGCGTATAAGGTTAAATTAGGGATGGAGCATAACATCCGTTTTGGACTATCTGGAGGAATCTATCAAATTACTACAAATGTATCTAATGCAATTGTAGATGATATAAGTGATGAAATTGTTGTTGGAGGAAATCAATCGAGTATGGCTTTTAAAAATGATTTTAGTATTTATTATAACTTCAAGAAATTGGAGTTAGGAATATCTATTCCTCAAATACTAGAGACTAATGCAAAGTATGATTTAAGCAGTGCCGAAGGAAGTTTTAGTCAAAGCAGACACATTGTTGGATATTTAGGATATGATATACCTGTAAGTGAAAAGTTGAGTTTAGAACCATCTGTATTTTATAGAACAGCCAATGGAAAACAAAGTCAGCTAGATATTAATGCACAATTAAACTATAACAAAACCTTTTTTGTAGGAGCAGGGTATAGAACAAATGCAGGTCCATTAGCAAGATTTGGAATGAATTTAAAAGAAACATTTGTGGTAGCTTATGCTTATGAATTTACCAATAACAGTATAAGTAGTTATTCAGGTGGATCTCATGAAATTATGTTAGGAGTTACATTTTGTAAAGATCAAGCTAAAGGTAATGTGGTAAAAGTAGAACCAGTAGGGGAGCCGATAGTAAAAGAGGAGGTTCAGCAAGAAGTAGTTGCGGAAATTATTAAGGAAGAGGTTAAACCCATAGTTGAAGAACCTGTGGTGGAAGATGTAAAATCAGCACCCACAGTAGAGCCATCCACATTAGAGGACAATAATGTTGTTAATGACTTAAATGCTGAATTTAATGAGCGAAATAGTATCATTAGATATGCTATAAACTCATCAGACAATAGTGTGTCTGAAAATGAAAAAATGATTGTTGACAAAGTAGTAGAGGTTCTTAAAAATAATCCTGAAATAAAGTTAATAGTAACGGGGCATTCTTGTGATAAAGGTTCGGAAGAGATTAATAAAACTTTTTCTAAAAAGAGAGCGCAACGTATAGCTAATTTAGTAACCAAGAAAGGTGTAGATTCATCCAGAGTTACTATTTTATCAAAAGGAGAAAGTACTCCTTTAAAACCAAATACATCGGAGGCAAATAGAGCTGAAAATAGAAGAGTTCAACTGAGTTTTAGTAAATAAAAGAGCGTCATTTCTTTTTGGATAATACACTTTAAAAATACAGAGAAGCCTCTTCAGAAATGAAGGGGCTTTTTTTAGGATAGAGGATTGCATTTAGTAGTGTTTAAGAGGGTCATTTAACTTCTTCTTTTATAATTAGTGATATTTTAAGATATTAAAAAAGGGCTATTTATACGTGTAAAAAAATGACATTATTAGTCTACACTTGCAAACTTAATAAATAATAAAATTGAATAGAGGGCCTTTTTTATCGACAAAAAGAAGTGTTTCTTATGCTCTATTATAACCGATTATTTTTTTTATGAGAATAATTGGAACAGATATAATTGCGAGAAGACTTGTGACTTAATTGTAATAAAAAAGCTTCTTCATTTCTGAAGAAGCTTTTTTATATTCATGTTTTTTATCCTATACTTCAGTAAACTCAGTATAAATTTACTCTGGATAACAAAACCTTAAGCTAACGCTTTTCTAATATCTAGTTTTTCTCTTAATATAGATTCTACCTGATCAATTGCAACACGCTCTTGTTCCATTGTATCTCTATCTCTAATAGTAACTGTATTGTCTTCTAACGTTTGGTGATCTACCATTATACAGAAAGGAGTTCCAATAGCATCTTGTCTACGGTAACGTTTTCCAGGAGTATCCTTTTCATCATAATGACAATTATAATCGAACTTTAAATTGTCAAAAATTTCTCTTGCTTTCTCAGGTAATCCATCTTTCTTTAATAAAGGCATTACCGCTACTTTAATTGGAGCCAAAAAGATAGGTAGCTTTAAAACTACACGCTCTTTGTCATCCTCTAGTTTTTCTTCCGTATAAGCTGCAGAAAGAATTGCTAAGAAAGTTCTATCTAAACCAACAGAAGTCTCTACAACATAAGGAACGTAGCTTTCGTTTAATTCAGGATCAAAATATTGTAATTTTTTACCTGAATGTTTTTCGTGTTGTTTTAAATCAAAATCTGTTCTTGAGTGAATTCCTTCTAATTCTTTAAATCCCATAGGAAAATCAAACTCAATATCAGAAGCTGCATTAGCATAATGTGCTAATTTAATATGGTTATGAAAACGGTAGTATTTTTCATCAATACCCAAAGATTTATGCCATTTTATACGCTCTAACTTCCAGTGCTCATACCATTTCATTTCCTCTCCCGGACGAACAAAAAATTGCATTTCCATTTGCTCAAATTCTCTCATTCTAAAAATGAACTGACGAGCAACAATTTCGTTTCTAAACGCTTTTCCGATTTGTGCTATCCCAAAAGGAATTTTCATTCTTCCAGTTTTCTGCACATTAAGGTAATTTACAAAAATACCTTGAGCCGTTTCTGGTCTTAAATAAATAGTATTGGCAGAATCAGCAACAGCACCAATTTCTGTAGAAAACATTAAGTTAAACTGCTTAACATCTGTCCAGTTTTTAGAACCACTAACAGGACAAGCAATGGCTAAATCTTCGATTAATGCTTTAATTGCAGCCATATCATCTGCATCCATTGCTATTTTGTAACGACCATTAATGTCATCAATTTTGGCTTTATTCCTTAAAACATTAGGGTTGGTCGCTCTAAATTGTGCCTCATCAAAATCATCACCAAATTTTTTAATTCCTTTGGCAACGTCTTTTTCTGTTTTTAAACGAATTTTCTCAACATGCTCTTCAATAAGAACATCAGCTCTATATCTTTTGTTAGAATCTTTATTGTCTATTAAAGGATCACTAAAAGCATCAACATGCCCAGAAGCTTTCCAAGTAGTTGGGTGCATAAATATGGAAGCATCTAAACCAACAATATTTTCATTCATACCAACCATGGCTTTCCACCAATAATCTTTGATGTTTTTCTTTAGCTCAACACCCATCTGACCGTAGTCATAAACAGCACTTAAACCATCATAAATTTCACTCGATTGAAATACAAACCCGTACTCTTTAGAGTGGGATGTAATTTTCTTAAGATTATCTTCTTTATTTGCCATGGGGCAAAAGTAGTTTTTATTTTAACATATATTTTGACATACTAGGTAAAAATGGAGAGAGTTTTTTCCAAGAACTTTGATCTATTCTTATTGGGTTAAGACTTGCTAAAAAGGCTATTTCTTTTGGCTTTTCACATTCTTCAGAAGTGTCAAAAATTTGAACATGTTCGAAGTAGGGGAAAGTTTTTTCTAAATTTTTATACCCTTGAATAAAACGCGATTCTATTTCAATATCACTAACAAAATGACCACCATTATTTACACGTATGGCAACACGTTTTTTAGCAATTTCAACACTTGATAAACAGAAGTAAATGAGGTTTATTTGAAAACCAGCCTTTTTAAATTTTTCTGCTTGTATTAATGGATGATCGTGATAATTAGTTTCGTAAGAAAAATCAATTTTGTTGGTCAATGAATTTTTTACAAGGGATTCAAATTCTTGAATAGTTTTATTATGAGCCATGTCTTCTCTAAATTCAAAATCAAATTTAAAGTTGTCATAAATTTCTTTTCGCCTTAAATCGAAATCGAAAGGAGCAATAGTGTTTTTAACTAAGTATTTTGAGAATGAAGATTTACCAGAACCATTGCAACCTGCAATTATAGTCAGTTTTGGTTTAGACATTAAATAATGCGGGTTGTTTTGAAGTTTGAACAAGTTTTCCTGCTTTCTTTTTTCTATTGTAAACAGAAACATGTTCTTTTACTTGAACCAAAGCATCCTCAAATTTTTTATCGAGTTCTTCGGGAGTAAAATAGATGTAAGCCTTCTTTGACATAAAACAAATTTACGAAATATTAATTTATCATTCATTTTTATAACTTTGATGCTCAAGTTCTCAAAAATGGAACGAGTATTGTAAATAGGTTGAAGAATTAAATTTAAAATCATGAAGAATATATTTTTAGCGATTACCTTATTAGTTGTTGTTGGAGCTTTTGCACAACAGAAGGATTTAACATTAGAAGAGGCTATCTTATCTCGATCTAAAGGATTGTCCCCTAAAAACATTTCAGGGTTAAAATGGGTAGAAGGAAGTAATAATTACATTTTGTTAGAAGACGAGCAATATGTAATTAAATCGATAGAAGGAAAAACTGTTTCAAAAATTGGTTTGAAGAAATTTACTTCGGTTTATCCTGAATTAAAATCTGTTCCAAGTATTTCTAGCATTTCAATTAAAGAACTTGTTTTTCAGCACAAAAATCAAATGATTCATTTTGATTATTTGAAGGGGAAAGAATTGAGTAGAACTCCTTTTAGTGAG